>NZ_AZRI01000041.1:0-126495 GCF_002895585.1 Petrotoga sp. 9T1HF07.CasAA.8.2
AAGTTCTCTTGCCAATATGACTCGCTTTGCCCCTAGATCTCTCCACATAGAAACACTGGCCCAATTGGTGTTACTTGCTTGAGTGCTTACGATCAAAGGTAAGTTTGATATTCTTTTAACAATATTAAATACACCCAAATCTGAGATTATTACTCCATCCACGCTTAAACTTTCCAAATAATTTACATAATCAGGTAAGAGTTCTAATTCAGAATTGTGGGGTATTGCATTGAGTGTTACAAAAAGCTTCTTTTGTAATTTTCTGGCCAATTTTATTGCCTTTTCCAATTCTTCGTCTTCAAAATTTTTGGAAAATGCCCTTAAATTTAGGATTTTTCCACCAATGTATGCGGCATCGGCACCATAGTGATACACAGTTTCCAATTTTTCGTAGTTCCCCGCAGGGGATAACAACTCAACTTTCTTCATGGTAATAAAAAGTTCACCTCGAATAAATAAGATATTATAAATGTCTCAAATTCTTCCTCACCATTTTTTAAAGATTTCCACTTCATCTCAAAATCTCCCATCTTTGTATTGAATAAGAAACGAAAAATATTGCTGTTGATCATACCTTTTGAGTTTGTTCCATGATCCCAGATATAACTGAAATAACCCTTTTCAAAGGCTAAGGTTAAATCGACACTGTTTATCTTGGAATCTTCCCCATACTTGAAACCAAAAGGATAGTCAAAAAAAATTCTGGCACCAGGTGCGGAAGATAAAGCGATGGTTCTGTAGTATAAATTATCGTACGGATAATCACTCGAAAAAAAGTTATCTTCTATTTCATATCTCTCAGCACCAATTTTAAATTTGGCACCTTCAAAATCAAAGGTCTTTGAAAGTCCTAAACCATAACCACTGCTATTTGTGTCATAATTAAACGCATATTCAGCATCTATATTTATATCCCAAAAAGGGATAATTTTCATGTACCCACCATATACACCCACATCTGATTTTACAAACATATTTACAGGATTGGGTAACTCTCCCGCCACCTGATTCAATGAGCTTAATCCCAAATAAAGTTTTTCGTTTGGATTATAATTTAAACCATTATAAAAAACATTTCTTAAGGCGATAAACTCGTCAGCCATCGCAGCGTACTCTTCTTTTGAAAGCAAAGGCACCATGGATAAAACAGAAAAATCGTAATCTAATTTATCATTAAAAGAATAAGAAATAGCCAACGTATCATAATAAGGAGAGTTATTTGATAAAACGAGGTTGTATTTCATAGTGCCGTATGAAAGAGGGACTCTTCCCAGCAAAAAACTAAGATCTTCTTTATTGTAAGATAAATAAGAATAAGTGGGAAAATCCAAAGAGATATAAACCAAAGATGGAAGGTTGAAAAGATTATAATTTTCGTAAGTAAAGTAAGAGGTATCACCTAACCTGAAATCAGCGATGAACTGTGCATAAAAATAATCGCTATAATAGTTTTTGATTCCGAACGTGAATAAATTTCCGTTTTCTAAAACAAAATCCCTAAACAGGACTTCATTTATTTCTGTACTTCTATACCAGCCTGTAGATAGATTAAAATTATCAATAATTCTGTCTTCGGATTTTAAATCCATCGAAAAGTGGATATAATTTTCAAAACTTTCTGGAGAGCTTTTTAAATCTCCATAAATAGGATATTTTAAATAGACTTCCCCTAGTTTTTTAAAATAGTATTCGGGATCATTTTCTGTTAACAGATTGGCAGATGAGAAACTAAATATTGCCAACAAAATGGTTATTAAAAAAAGATAAAGTTTTTTCATTTAGTATCACTTGATTTTTATCACAAAATATTCCCAAAAGTTTCTAATATAAACAACTATCGGAAGGGCGATAAGAATACCTAAAAAGCTGAATAACTCACCGAATAAAAGTATAGATATTATTATTACAAACCAATGCAAATTTAGAGCATTACTTTGGATTCTCGGACTGAAGAACCACATTTCTAACTGATTGGCAGCGGTTAAAATTACTAAACCTATTATTAGACCGATTAGCCCATTTTCGGTAAAAGCTAGCATCAACAAAGGAACCGCCGAAATAACTACTCCCAAATAGGGTATAAAATCAGTGATCCAAGCCAAGATACCTAAAAAAAGTGCACTTGGTATACCAAAGATGAAGGACATTAACCCAATGAAAGTTCCTACCATTATAGCTGTCAAAAATTGTCCATGTACAAATCTTTCAAACTGTGAGTATGTATCCTTCATAAATTTCAAACCCTTTTCTCTGTCGTTTACAGGGTAGAGTTTCCATAAATTATTCTTCGTGATTGTTTTTAATGAACCTATTGCCGCAGTTGTTACCACCAAAACAATTGCTGAAGTTATCAAACTGGGAATGGATGATAAAAGCTGGTTCATCAAACCTAAGGCAAAATCAGAAAGATTTTTGTTCAAATCGTTGATAAAAGTAACCAACCATTCTGGTAGTTGAGCCAATGCTTCTTCTTGTGGAATTGTTAAAGAGGAAAGCATAGAAAATAGTTTATTGCCTTCACTAATCACAACGGGGAAAAATGTGATCGCTGCATATAAGACTAACCCTAAGACAAGTATATGTGATAAAACGGCAGATAATTTAGAATTCATAATCTTAGAAAATAAATTTTGTGGTGCTTCTATAAGCATAGACAAAAAGACACCCAAAATCAACGCTGCAATAATAAAAGGAGAAAAATGAGCCAAAAACAGAAATAAAACTAAATATATTAGTGACAGCCAACCACCTTGTGACAACAATATTTTCACCATCCATTTATAGAAATTAAGAAACACTTTACGATATATAGTTTTTCCTTTTCTTCAGATAAACATCTCTGATTGCATCTAACTCATTTAAATATTCTGGATCTTTAAAATTAGGGTAAGTGTATTTGAGAGGTTCCCATTGTCCAAAATTGTACATCAAGGTAATCTCAGCATATATACCTTTGCCAATATAAATCCTATTGCCCCAGTGTTTTGTGCTCGCTAAAACAAATTGAGTGTGGTGAAGATAGCCGATGTCTATATTTACTTTTCTTTTACCATCAACCGAAAAGTTATTCTCAATCTCATTCGTTATCAATTTCGCGTCCGGCAAAAAACCGGGAGAACTTAGATATTTAAAACTCACCAACCTTGATTCAATTCGTATATTTTTACCCATTTCTTCGTTATAATAATCTGTAAAGCGCTGAAAATCTAATGAAGAAGAAATATAGTCGATAGGTCCAAAATGTTTTTCGAGCAACTCTTTCAAACTCATTTTATAAAGCCATAAATCAGAATCTCCAGCAGTAAATATATGCGCCAAATAATTTACAAGATCTGGTGCTTTAGTCATTCCCATACGACAAACTCACCTCAAAATCTTCCAGTTTTACAGTATATTTGACAAGTGGTGTTTCTATAACCGTTTCACCTTGGTTACCGTGTATCTCCAAATTTTCTCCAAAAGCCAGTTGAATTTGAATATTCTGGTTTGGTGGAACCACAGTTTTGTTTACATATATTTCAGAAGTTCCCCTATTGATAATATTTAGTGTGTATATATTTCTTTGCAGTATATTATTGTAAAACCTTAAATCTTGGATTAGAAAATAAAGAAAAATTAAGTTAACGATCAAGAATGCTACCATCAAAAATTGAAATATCTTAAGTTTGTTATACGCCGTATCTTTCCTTTCTAGCTGAACTTCTCCCTTTAACTCTTCATCTTCAAAGATTACATTTATCTCTTCATCTAATATAGTACTCAATCTCTTTGCTACATCTGTCAAAGAGACTTTGGAGAAGTACTCAAAGTCTCCATCCATAAGATTTTCTAGGGTGGATACAGGTATTTTTAAATTATCGGCTATTTGTTTTGGGGTATAATTGGATTTCTCAATTAATGACCTAAGGTCTTTGTCAAAATGTGCTTTTATCGTTTTTTACCTCCTCAAACTGACTTTTTAAATTATAACACAATATTGCCTTCGTTAGTCAGCAAAATTATTTTTTACCAATAATGATTTGTAAATTTTAAAATAATAGGGTAAAATAATAATGACCCCGGGTAATGAAATTTTTTTCATAGTTCGTATAAAAATTTATTGTGGGAGGAAATTCCTATGTTTGAAAGAGAAAAAATTCATGAAATAGAAAAGTCAAAAAAAGAATGGGAAGGGAAAAAATTAGAACCTACCTTAAGACGTTTCCCAGAGAGAAAAAAGGAATTTGTTACCTCATATGAAGATGAGATTGAACGGCTTTACACGCCTTTAGATATAAAAAACTTAGATTACATTAAAGATTTAGGCTTCCCTGGTGAATATCCTTTCACAAGAGGTGTACAACCAACCATGTACCGTGGTAAGTTGTGGACTATGCGTCAATACGCAGGATTCGGGTCCGCAGAAGAATCAAACAAAAGATACAAATATTTACTAGAACAAGGCCAAACAGGTTTATCCATAGCTTTTGATCTGCCAACGCAGATAGGATTTGACTCAGACGATCCCATGTCAGAGGGAGAAGTAGGAAAGGTTGGAGTAGCAATAGATTCATTAAGAGATATGGAGATTCTTTTCGACGGCATCCCTCTTGATAAGGTAAGTGTTTCAATGACTATCAACTCAACTGCGATGATTTTATTAGCAATGTTAATGGCTATTGCAAAAAAACAAGGTGTTCCTTATGAAAAGCTCAGAGGCACTATTCAGAATGATATTTTAAAAGAATACATAGCAAGGGGCACTTACATCTTTCCGCCTAAAGAATCCATGAAGTTGATTGTAGATATTTTTGATTATGGAAGTAAAAACCTTCCAAAATTTAACTTAATAAGTATCAGTGGCTATCATATTAGGGAAGCAGGAGCCAATGCTGTTCAAGAAGTAGCTTTCACATTGGCAGATGGAATAGCCTATGTCGAGGCAGCAATTAAAGCCGGATTAGATCCAAATGAATTTGGAAGGAACCTTTCATTCTTTTTTAATGCCCATAACAACTTTTTAGAAGAAATAGCAAAATTTAGGGCAGCTCGAAAATTATGGGCAAGGATTATGAAAGAGCGCTTTGGTGTGACGGATGAAGACGCAATGAAATTGAAATTTCATACCCAGACTGCCGGCTCCACATTAACCGCACAACAACCTTTGAACAACATAATAAGAGTAACAATTCAAGCTCTGGCTGCGGTTTTAGGGGGCACCCAATCACTTCATACTAACTCTTACGACGAGGCTTTAGGACTCCCTACAGAACAATCCGTTACCGTCGCTTTAAGAACACAACAAATCATAGCCCACGAAATTGGAGTAAGCGAAACCGTAGATCCTCTAGCGGGATCATTCGCTATAGAAAAATTAACCTTAGACATAGAAAAAGAAGCTCAAAAATATTTAGAAAAAATAGATGAGATAGGTGGAATGGTAAAAGCCATAGAAACAGGATATCCCCAAAAAGAAATATTAAACAGTGCTTATAAAACACAAAAAAGAATAGAAAATAAAGATCAGATCATAGTGGGAGTTAATGAATACAATTCTGAAAAGAAAGAAAAAATAGATATCCTAAAGGTTGATGAAGAACAAGAAGAAAAGCAAATAGAAAAATTAAAGAATTTAAAAAAGCAAAGAGATAATACAAAAGTAGAACAATCTTTGAACAGATTGAAAAAGGCTGCACTAAATGAGGAAAACTTATTTCCATATGTAATAGAATGTGTAGAAAACTACTCCACAGTAGGTGAAATAACAAAAATTCTAAAAGAAGTTTATGGTGAGTATCGTGAAAGTACTACAATCTAATTATTTTTTTATATTAACCGAACCTTTGCCATACTGAAAGGAGGCAGCTTTGAAATGAGTACAAGAATTCGTGTCTTAATAGCTAAACCAGGGCTCGATGGTCATGACCGAGGAGCTAAAGTTTTAGCAAGAGCACTAAGAGACGCCGGAATGGAAGTAATCTACACAGGCATAAGAAGAACTCCGGAAGAAATCGTTGAAGCAGCAATTCAAGAAGATGTTGATTTAATTGGCTTATCTATACTTTCAGGTGCACACAAGAAGTTATGTCAAAAAATACTAAATTTACTAAAAGAAAAGGAAGCTGATATTCCCGTTACCCTTGGTGGAATCATTCCGGAAGAAGATATCCCGCAACTAAAGGAAATGGGAATAATCGAAATTTTCACCCCAGGTACTTCATTAAAAGATATAATAGAGAAGGTGAAAGATATTGCAATGGGCAGAAAAGTATGAACAATTACTTCCAAAATTTAAAGCCCATAATAACACCGCTTTAGCAAAGATGATATCTCTATTAGAAGACAATTATTCACAAACCTGGGAAATTATTTCTAGATTACATTCGGATATTCAATCAAAAAATTCATATGTAATAGGTGTTACAGGTAGTCCTGGCGTTGGAAAAAGCTCTTTTATTTCAAGATTGGTCTCATTTTATTCCAACAAAGGTCAGAATATCGGAATAATACTGATAGATCCTAGCAGCCCTTTCAGTGGTGGGGCTTTTTTGGGAGATAGGGTAAGAATGTTTGATTTAACCAATGCTTCTAACGTTTACATTAGAAGTATAGCAAGTAGAGGAGCAATGGGGGGAGTTTGCAATTCGATTTATGATATCATTGATGTAATGAAGGCATTTGGCTTCGATACAATAATCATAGAAACGGTGGGAACCGGTCAATCAGAGATCGATATATTCTATGCTTGTGACACAACTCTTTTAATATTATCTCCTGATTCTGGTGATGAAATTCAAATTTATAAGGCAGGAATAATGGAAATAGCCGATTGTTATATTGTCAACAAGATAGATCTTCCTAATTCCAAAAGATTTTTAATGTACTTGGAAAATTATTTAGATTCACGGAACGAAGATCATAAAAAGGTTTTTGGCGTTAGCTCAATTGAAAACAAAGGATTTGAAAAAGTTTACGAATGGTTAGAATCAAACAGAGAATACTTTCAAAACCTTAATTTAAAAGAAAATTTAAGAAAAAAAAGTCGAGTTAAAAACTATCTTTTCCATCTGATAGAAAATTACTTGGAAGGTTATTCTTTAGAAAATCAAGATGCCGATTCCCTTAAAAAAGACGTTATAACATTCATCTGTGAAGAGGAGGGAAACGATGGAGCCAAAAATTGACCACATCGGAATTGCTGTCAATTCCATAGAAGAAGCATTCAAGTTGTATAGGGACCTACTTCACATTGAAAAGAGCACTGAAGAGATCCTTGAAGATAGGGGTATAAAAGTTACCTTTTTGTACATAAAAGATGTTAGAATAGAACTTATGGAGCCTATGAGAGAAGACTCTGAAATATCAAATTTTTTAAAAAAACGAGGCGAGGGATTCCACCACATCGCATTTCAAGTAGATAACATTAAAATGGTCTTAGAAAACGCAAAAAAAATGGGTTACAAAACCTTATCTGATGAGCCTAATCGAGGAGCAGGTGGAAGTTTAGTTTTCTTTTTACATCCAAAATCTGCTAACGGTATTTTAACCGAGTTTGTTGAATATCAAAAATAGCAATTTATGGAACGAAGGGGCGCTGACACGACGTTTTAGAGTTTTCAATTATAGTATAAATATCGCAAATGAGGAGGTCTTATATATGCCAGATGAAGAACTAATTCAAAAAATAGAAGAGTTGAGAAAAAAGAAAGACTCCCTTCTTGTGGGAGGGGGAGAAGAGAGAATAGAAAAACAACATAAAATGGGTAAGTTAACCGCCCGTGAGAGAATAGACGCTCTTGTAGATGAAGGTACTTTCGAAGAAATCGATATGTTAGTTAAACATAGATGTACATACTTTGATTTAGATAAAAAAGAGTTTCCATACGATGGAGTTGTCACAGGATTTGGAGAGATCAACGGCAAAAAAGTTGCAATTTTTTCCCAAGATTTCACCATTCAAGGTGGATCCCTTGGAGAAATGCATGCAAAGAAAATAATGAAATTACAAGATTTGGCTATGAAATACGGTATACCTTTAATCGGAATAAATGACTCTGGCGGAGCTAGAATACAGGAAGCTGTTGATGCCCTATATGGTTACGGTGGAATCTTTTATAGAAATACCCAGGCTTCTGGTGTAATTCCTCAAATAACCGTTATAGCTGGCCCGTGTGCAGGAGGGGCAGTTTACTCTCCAGCGATAACTGATTTTGTAATTATGGTGGATCAAACTTCACAAATGTTTATCACAGGCCCTCAGGTTATAAAAACTGTGACTGGAGAAGATATTGATAAAGAGAATCTTGGAGGGGCAAAGATTCATAACTCCAAAAGTGGTGTTGCGCACCTTTTGGCAAAAGACGATGGGCAAGCCATGGAACTTGTCAGAAAGCTGCTTTCTTACATACCTTCAAACAATGTTGATCCTGTAGAACCCACTGATTACGATAAAAATTATGAATTACCCGAAGAAATAAAAGAAATAGTTTCACCTAACCCGAAAAAAAGTTACGATGTAAAAGATTTAATCAATTTAGTATTTGATCCAGAGTCTTTTTTTGAAATTCATCCTCATTTTGCCAAAAATATTGTCGTAGGCTTTGCGAGATTGGAAGGAAAATCTGTGGGGATAATAGCCAATCAACCAAAAATCTTGGCAGGTTCTCTCGATATCGATGCTTCCGATAAAGCAGCCAGATTTATAAGATTTTGTGACTCTTTTAATATACCTATTATCACCTTTGTTGACACACCTGGATACTTACCAGGAGTATCTCAAGAACACGGTGGAATAATTAGACATGGAGCAAAGCTATTGTATGCTTATTCTGAATCCACCGTTCCTATGATCACAGTAATTTTAAGAAAAGCCTATGGTGGGGCTTATATTGCAATGGCTTCACAACATTTGGGCGCTGATTTTGTGTTTGCATACCCAACAGCGGAAATAGCTGTTATGGGATCAGAGGGTGCCGCAAACATTATCTTCGCTAAAGAGATTGAAAGTTCTGAAAATCCCGAAGAAACGAGAAAAAGACGCGTTGAAGAATACAAAGAGCGGTTTGCAAATCCCTATGAAGCAGCTTCTAGGGGCTATATAGAAGATGTTATAGAACCCATCGAAACAAGAAGAAAGTTAGCTACTTCTCTTTCCATAGCTTACTCAAAAGTAAAACCGACTCCATCTAAAAAGCATGGAAATATTCCGTTATAATGGAGGAATAATTATGAAAAATGTATGGATTATTTCATTACTGGGAATATCTATAGTCTTTCTATTGCTAATAATTTTAATGGTGATCATTTGGCTTTTCCGTTTTTTCTTTAAAAGTAATACTAATAATTCGTCAGGTAAATCAAGTTTAGAAAAACCTCAAAAAGAGTACATAAAACCACCACAGGTCAAAAGGATTGAAAATGACGAGAAAAGTGATGAAGAAGAACTGTTTGCTATCGTTTCGGCTATAAGTAGCTATCTTACTCATAAAGAATTCAAAATTGAAAGCATTAAAGAAGTTTCAAATAAAGAGTTGAAATCGGAAAGGGAAATTAAAACAAGGTGGATGAAACACCAACCTTCTATTTCTTGGAGACCTTATTACAACAAAAAGTGGAGGTAAAGTAAATTGAAAAGAAAATTCAAAGTTACGATAAACAATAAAACCTATGAGGTAGAAGTTGAGGAAATAGACTCTGAAATTTCTAACGAAGAAAAAATAAAAGAAACAGAAGAAAGAACCCTTGAAAAAGAGGAATTTAGTGAGTCTCCTAAACCTGTTTCTGAGAAAAAAGCCGAAAAAAAGGGCAAGAAAAAAGTTGAGAAAAAACAACAAGATGAAGAGGAAAAAGTCCCTGAGGAGCCAAATAAAAGGCAAACAGACTCAGGTTATGAGGTCAAAGCTCCTCTTCCAGGAGTAATTAACGAAATAAATGTGAAAGAAGGACAGAGCGTTAAAGCTGGAGATAAGCTTGTCATAATCGAAGCAATGAAGATGGAAAATGAAATACCAGCCGAAAACGACGGTATAGTTGAAAAAATTTTGGTAAAAAGAGGGGACAACGTCGAAGGTGATCAAACATTAATGATCATAAGGTAAAAACTTTTAATCTCCAAAGTGGAAAGGGGGCACATGTCTCGATCAAATGAATGAAACTCTAACTTTGAAAATAAGACGATTTGTGATATCCATTATAATTTTTGTTCTAATAGTCTTTACAGGAACGGTAGGTTATATGATACTGGAAGATTGGGCTTTTTTAGACTCTCTATTTTTTACTATAATCACCTTGAGTACAGTTGGATACGATATACCTGCCGATCTATCGGGAGTTTCACATATATTTACAATGGCATTGATCCTCTCTGGAATAACGGTAGTTTTATACTCTCTTTCAACCCTAACCTCCTTCATTGTTGAGGGTGAGATGAGAAACGTTTTGGAGGTAAGAAAAAGAATGAAAAAAATAGATGGTATGAATAATCATTATATTGTTGTAGGAGCCGGTAAAACGGGATTTTTTGTCTGTCAAAATCTGTTAAAAGAGAAAAAAGATTTTGTCTTGTTGGATAAATCAGAAGAAAGAGCACAACAATTTCTAAAAGAAATAAATGAGGAAATTCCATATTTTATTGGTGACGCAAAAAATGAAACGGTGCTGGAAGAAGTTGGAGTCAAAAGAGCCGATAGCATCATATTAACCCTTCCTTCCGATGTAGATAACTTGTTTGTTGCTTTAACGGTGAAAAGTATAGTACCTAAAATCAACATCATCTCAAAAGTCAACGATCCCGAATCGGTGAAGAAACTATCTTATGCTGGAATCAACAAGATCGTTCTTGAATCTGAAATCTCTGGCAATAGATTAGCCTATCTGGCAACTCGGCCAAACATTGTATCATTCCTTGAGACGATTATTCATACACCAGAAAAAGATTTACAGCTGGAAGAGGTTGATATACCCAAAAACTCTTGGGTAATTGGTAAATCCCTTAAGGAAATAGCCCTACCCGACAAGGTAGATATGATTGTGATAGCCGTAAGAAAAAAAGATAATAACAGTATATTCAATCCTAAAGCAAATACCATAATAGAAGAGGGAGACGTGATAATAGTACTGGGGGAAGATTCTAAAATTAAAAGATTGCGAGAGATAGTTGAACAAGAAAGTTACCAGCTAAGCTGAGGGGGGTATAAAATGAATAAAAAAGCTTTGACTTCCATTTTAATGATTCTTTTACTTTTTTCGTTTGGATTTTCAATAACCTTAAAACTTGACTTTCAAGGAATATATGATAATTATGAAGAAACTCTCACTGACAGGATAGGTATAAAGTTATACAATTATACTCCAAATTTTGGTATCACAAGCGAATTAGCCTTCTACAACGATGATAAGTATTATTTTTATGAGTCAGATTACTATTGGGATCACTACTTTCTGATAGAAAACAGTTATATTACCCTTAGAAACGATGATCAAACACTTGAATTGAGTGGTGGTATAAAACAACTAAAAGATGAGGTAAACTCTCCTTATTCATTGTTCTTTTCTTCCAATAATATTCCCCTCGTTAATTTAGATGTGGGTTATGAAGATGAACATTTCTTTTTTGAAACCATGTGGGTTCAATTGGTAAGTGAAAATAACAGAAATTTTGATACCTCGAAAGCAATGAATTACAAAACGTATGGACTGAAATTTGGCAATTTCAGGGTGGGCTATCAAGATGTGCTCGTTTACAACAGGACTTTTGACATTTTTTATTTTTTAAATCCAATGCCCGCATATTTTGCTCAAGAAATTAGAGCTGTAGGAAATGGTATGCCTTGGTCGGAAAATATAAACGATAACTCAATAATGGGATTTTTCTTTGATTACAAAGACTCTACTTACTATATCTACTCTCAACTATTAGTAGACGATTTCAACGCAAACAGATTCTTCAATCCCCAGGGCACACAAACTCCCGACAAAGTAGCTTTTTCTTCAGGATTAAACCTAGCAAGCAACCTGGGAACTTTTGGTGTTCACGGTGCCTTTGCAACCCAATACACTTTTCAACCAGGATGTGGGAACAGTAGTTACACTATCTATCCGGACAGTATTTATTATTATAAAGGTGAGAAGAGGATTATAGATTACACAGATAACTACATCGGATATAAATACGGTGAGAATACTGTTTCTTTCCTAGTTGACTACGATTACTTGTATAATAACTGGCTCAACCTTTATTCTTCTTTTGAAACGGTGTTTTCTGGAAGTAAATCCCCAACGGAGAATACGGCTCCAGATGAAGGTACCTATCTTTTGGATGATCCACTTTTGGAAAAAAGATATGTGTATACCATAGCAACAAACTTCTATTTTAACAATTTAGAGTTTAACCTATCAGCTGATATGGGAGTAATACAAAATAAATTAGAATTCAATCAAGTTGCAGATACTTTCGAACCTTCAACTGAAGATGAAAATATTTTAAAAATAAACTTTGGATTTGGTATAGAATTTTAATATAATTTTTAAATAAAAACAATAACCTTATTTAGATTTTCTGTTATAATTGCACATGAAAAAATCCTGCTTCTGATAAGTTCAGAGGCCTAAGACCATAGGAGGAGGTATATAGTGGGAAAAAGATACTACGAAACAATGTTTGTCGTTAGAACAGACATTCCTGAAGAGGAAAGAAATGCTTTGGCAGAAAAGGTAAGAGGTTGGATAGAAGGCCAACTGGAAGGTGAAGTAGAAGAGTTCACGAGGTGGGGTGTAAGGAAATTAGCCTATAGGACTCAAAAAGGTAAATTTACAGAAGGCGATTATACCTACATCATATACAAAGCTGATCCAGAAAAGATTAACCAACTGGATGATCTTTTTAAAGTGAACCAAGAGATTTTTAGGTTTCAAACGATTAGAAGAGAAGATCTTGAGAAAAAAGTAAGAAAAACCCAAAAAGAAGCAAAAATAAAGGTAGAAGAACCAGAAATTTCTGAAGAAATTTAACGAAAAATAGGAAGTGTTTTTTATGTCTATTTCTTATAACAAAGTTATTTTGGTTGGGAGATTGACCAGAGATCCAGAGATACGTTCTACTATGAATGGAAATAACGTTGCAAACTTTCATTTAGCTGTTGACAGAGGTACTTCAAACAATCAAGATGGCACAGATTTCATAAAAATTGTGGCTTTTGGTAAACAAGCGGATTTTGCGTCAAACTATTTAAAAAAAGGGAAATTGATCCTAGTTGAAGGATCGCTTCATATTAATCAATGGACAGATAGAGATAATATAAAAAGAGAAACAGCTGAAATCTGGGCCAATAGAATGAATTTCATGGAAACAAAAAAGGCTCAAGAAGCTAATGAATTTTCTGGTATGCCCATTGCAGTAGAAGAAGGTTTCTCTGATATAGACAATATTTCAGACACCGATCCGATCGAAGAAATAGGTGATGAAGCTTTTCTCGGAGACGACACTTTTTTAGAAGGAGACCTTGATGACCTTGAAAATGATCTTTCTTCAGATAATAAACCTATCTGATCTGAAAAATTTTAGAAATAAGTTTTTTAGGTAAAAGGGTAACTAGAACGAAAATAAAAAATGAGAAAAACGGAGGTTTTAAATAAAATGGCTTACGTTAAAAAAGAAAGAAAAAGAATAAAAAAATGCAAATTATGCAGGGATAATGTTGAATATATTGATTACAAAGATGTCAGAAAATTAAAAGAGTTTATGAACGACAAAGGAAAAATCCTTCCAAAAAGAATAAATGGAAATTGTGCCAAACACCAAAGAATGGTTCGAACAGCGATACAACGTGCAAGAAAAATGATGTTAGTCCCTTACGTGAACGAGTGAGGCTACAATTCATGTTATAAATACAATAGATAGAGGGATTCCTCTATCTATTTTTTTTGAAGATATGTTTTTTACCTAATTATGATAAAATTGTACAAAGGGGTGTTTTGACAGATGAAAGTATTGTTGCTGGAAGATGTAGCTAAATTAGGGAAAAAGGGTGAAATAAAAGAAGTTTCTGATGGATACGCAAGGAATTATTTGATTCCAAAGAATTTGGCTGCTGAAGCAACCGGAGGTTATATAAAGCACATTGAAGAAAGCAAAAAAATAGAAGACAAAAAGAAGGAAAATCTAAGAAAAAGAAGCGAAGAAATTTTAGAAAAATTAAAGGGTACAAAAATAGAAATAAAAGCAAAAGCAGGAGAAAAAGGCAAACTTTTTGGTGCGGTAACAGCTCAAGATATTTCTGAAAAAATAGAGGAATTACTTGATGAAAAGTTTGACAGAACTTGGTTTGATGAAAAGGTAAACATAAAAGAATTAGGAACTCACACTTTAAAAGTCAAACTTCCTCAAGGCGTGAGAGGGGAAATAAAGGTTGAAATAAAACCAGAAAACTAACAAATTTCAATGGGAGTTGTGATAGTTGGAGTTTTTAATAAGATCAAAGGCATTGTATACGACTTGGGTTTTTTACAAACCAGATAGAATACTTTTTGATGCTGGTGAAGGGGTTAGTGCAGAGTTAGGAAACAAAATATATGGAATTGAAAAGATCATTTTAACACACTCTCACGTAGATCATATAGCAGGATTGTGGGGAATCGTTAATACTCGCAATAACGCTATGGGGAACAGAAATAAAAAACTAGAAATTTACTATCCACAGGGATCGGAAAATATTAATGAATATTTAAAATTTATAGGTAAAATGAATAAAAGATTGAGATACGAAATAGATTTTAGGGAAATAACGTTATCTGACACGATCCCTCTTAACAACAAAAGGTTTATAAAACCATTTAAAACAAGACATACCCCTGGGGAAACCTCTTTTGGTTACCAAATTTTAGAACAAAGAAAAAGATTAAAAGAAGAGTACAGAGAACTAAAAGAGTCAGAAATAAAAGATTTAATAATCAATAAAAAAGAAGACATCCTAGAAAACTATACTGCTAACATATTAACCATAAGCGGGGATTCGCTACCTATTCCCCCCAATTTCGCAAAAGATTGTGGAACGCTACTTCATGAATGTACCTTTTTTGATGAAAAGGATAGAAAAATTAGAAACCATACCTCTCTAGCAGAATTAAAAAATTTAATTAACATTTCCAAGCCTAAGAGAGTTATTATATACCATGTCTCAAGTAGGTACAACAGCAAAATTAAGTCAACCAAAGAAGAATTGAATGAAGAATTCCCAGATATACAAATAAATATCGTCCACCCTGAAAAAGTTTTCAAGATCTAATTTTGCTGTTTTTTGCAAAATGGTTTTACTGTGATGTGCAAAAAGGTCTTTTTTGCAATGCTTTAGAAGTAACATCCTAATTCTCATTTGCTTCGCAAATGATGTTTGCAAATGACGTGAGGTGATAATTATGGGTCAATGGGGTGTGTGGGTTATTTTTGCAATAATTTTTGCGATTGCTGAAGCTATACTTCCATCTTTTTTCTTTTTATGGTTCGCCATAGGAGCTGGAGTAGCAGCTATTACATCTTTATTTATTTCATCGGTCGTTTTAAATTTGCTAATATTCTTAATCGTTTCTTTTTTGTTGTGGATCTCAACAAGAAAAATTGTACAAAACATGTACAAAGGTTCTTCTACTATAAAACCTTATCAAGATCAATTTGTTGGCATGAAAGCTAAGGTGGATAAGATTGACGATGAAGGAAGAATCATAGTTAAAATAAAGGGAGACGAATGGAGAGCATTTCCAGAAGATGAAGAAAACTATCTTATTAATGTGGGCGATGATGTTATAATCACAAGAAAAACCGCTAATTTTGTATATATAAAAAAAATCAATGCATCTGAAAATAATCAAAAAAAAGAGACGGGGGAATAAAATTTTTTTAGTGACCACAATTTGAAAAAGAAAGGTGGGGAAAAACAATGTTGGTAATATTGATAATAGCAGTTTTGTTTTTGATCTTTATTGCTGCAATGAGTTTAAGAATTATCCGCCCTTACGAAAAAGGTTTGGTAGAAAGATTAGGAAAATTTCATAGACAGGTCGATTCTGGATTAAATTTCATCATGCCTTTCATAGAAAGAATAACCAAAGTAGATTTAAGAGAAATGTTGATAGATGTTCCACCTCAAGAGGTTATCACTAGGGATAACGTTATAGTTACCGTTGATGCTGTTATATATTACGAGATAACTGATGCTTATAGAGTAGTCTACAACGTTGGAGATTTTACCTCAGCGGCTGTTAAATTGGCTCAAACAAATTTAAGGAACGTAATCGGAGAATTGGAATTAGACCAAACATTAACCTCTAGAGAAAGAATCAACACAAAACTCAGAGAAGTATTAGATGAAGCCACCGATAAATGGGGAGTAAGAATCACCAGAGTGGAGATCAAAAAGATCGATCCTCCTCAAGACATTATGGATGCAATGAGCAAGCAAATGAAAGCCGAAAGAATGAAAAGAGCTGTTATTTTAGAGGCTGAAGGGTACAAACAATCACAAATTACCAGAGCAGAAGGAGACAGAAATGCTGCAATACTAAAAGCAGAAGGTGAAGCGGAAGCCGTTAAGAAAAAAGCAGATGCTCAAAAGTATAAATTAAGTATCGAAGCAGACGGAGAAGCTGAGGCAATTCTTAAAGTTTTCGACTCAATCCATAAAGGCAATCCTACAAAAGATTTGATAACAATAAGGTACTTTGAGGCATTAAAAGCAATCTCAGACGGGAAATCAACAAAGGTCTTTATGCCTTATGAAATTTCGGGAATATTGAGCTCTGTAGCTGCTATGGCAGACATTTCGAAAAACGATACAATCTCTGATAGCAATCCAGAAAATAAAGAATAAAATTCTGAGGTAATTTTTATGGTATTATTAAAGTCTTTGTTTATCAATGCAATCAGTTTTTTAATAGCATTTGCTGTTATTAGACTTTTGATCATGAAAAATAAAGAACCCTATCATTTCGTAGATTATTTTAACCTGTACGGTTTAACATCTTTTTTGCTGGTATGTTTTTATTTGAAGTATTTAAACGATTTAACGATATTAATGGAAATTATTGCATTCTTTATTTTGTTCTTATTTTATCTAAGGTCTTTTGACGCGGCTACAAAAAAATATCATGAAAGATTCAAAATAACTATTCTCTCTTTCGGTTATTCAAAAAAAACATATTTTAATAATTTTCTCTCAAAAAAAATCCTAATGAGAGGAGTTGAAGCTTTTCTTTTCGCCGTATCTTTTTATTATTTCATGGATAAACTATTTTTGTCAATCCCCATAATATTAAATCCGATGATAATAATAATACCGTCGATCCTTTTATTTTTTACAACGATTGTTAAATCATCAAAAATTAACAAAACATATAGAATTTTAAAGTAGATTAAATCAAAATATGTTAATATACCTATATAGGGTATATACAACACTAAATTAGATGGAGGTTTTTAAATATGGAAAAATTGATGGACAAAGAAACACAAAACAAGGTAAGAGAAATTTTAGAGGAATTGACAGAGCCTGTTCAAATATTTTTATTCAAAAATGATGGAGAATATTCAGAAATTGTTGAACAGTTACTTGGAGAGCTCAAGGAATTAGATGATAGAATAAAAGTTGATACCTACCATTCTGATTCTGAAGAAATTAACAACTACGATATTGAAAGAGATTTATTTCCAGCTATGGTAATATTAGATAGCGAAGGAAACGATTACGGAATTAGATATTATGGGATCCCTTCGGGATATGAGTTCACTACTCTGCTTCAAAATCTCATCGCTGTATCTAATAATAGTGTGACCTCTTTCAGCGATGAAAACAAAGAAAAACTATCGCAGATAGATAAAAAGATGAGGATCAGAGTTTTCGTGACTCCAACTTGTCCATACTGCCCTAGGGCTGTTTTTGCAGCTCATCAAGCCGCTATGTTAAACCCTAATATAACAGGAGAAATGATAGAAGCTAACGAATTCGATCGAATATCTTTTGAATATGGTGTAAGTTCCGTTCCACATACCGTGATAGAAGTAAAAGAAAGCGAAGAATGGGTAAAAAAAGGTGAGTTTGTGGGAGCCTACCCTGAAAATAGTTTTGTGGAAGAAGTTTTAAAAGCAGTTGAATAAAGTAGTTGAAGGAGGTTCTCAGATGTTTTTTAACGTTGAAGGGGCTAACAAAAAATCCGAAATAAAACAACAATATGACGTTGTAATAATCGGTGGCGGTCCTGCCGGGATTTCAGCTGCTATATATGCCTTACAAGGCGGAGCTTCTACCCTTGTAATTGAAAAAGCAATTGAAGGCGGACAAATGAATTTAACAGATATTATAGAAAATTACCCAGGGTTTAAAACGATAAAGGGTGAAGAGCTATCTTCTTTGATGAAAGAGCACGCAGAGCAGTTCGGAGCCGACTTCTATGATGGGAAAGTTATAGAATTAAAAGATGAAGATTCCCATAAAACGGTTGTTATGGAAAATGGAAAAACAATCAAATCAAAGGCAATAATAATAGCAAGCGGATCTTACCCTCGAAAATTAGGGGTTAAAGGTGAAGAGGAATTTTCTTCCAGAGGTGTTTCTTACTGTGCATCGTGCGATGGTCATTTTTTTAAGAATAAAAAAATTGCTGTCGTGGGAGGAGGAAATACAGCCGTAGAGGAAGCGGTTTATTTATCGAACATAGCTAAAGAAGTTTATATAATTCACAGAAGAGAAAAACTTAGAGCTGATAAACTTTATCAAGATAGAGCCTTTTCTCGTAATAACATAAAGTTTAAATGGAATTCGGTCATTGAAGAAATTAAAGGCAAAGATAAGGTCGAAAGTTTGGTCATTAAAAATCTAAAAAACGATGAAGTTTATGAAGAACCTTTCGATGGAGTTTTTGTTTTCGTTGGATTAGTGCCAGAAACAAGCTTTTTAAATAAAGATCTTTTCGATTTTGACGAATATGGTTTCTTAATTACAGACGAGAATATGGAAACAAAAGTTAAGGGTATTTATGCAGTAGGAGATGTAAGAAAAAAGGAGCTCAGACAAATTGTAACTGCGGTGTCCGATGGAGCTATAGCTGCTTCACATGCAATTCGCGAGTACGTTAATGAAGACCAAATATCATCAACTCAATCGATAAATTTGACAAAATGAAGATATAATTGTATAATATGTTTAGTACCTTTAACTCAGTTTAGGGTGTAACCCCTTTTCTTGGTTAAAGGAATATTCTGCAGGAGGTTATAGAAAAGATGTCTAGAGGATTGGACCCCGAGAAGAAAGAAGAGCTTATCGAAGAATTTAAAATCAACGACAAAGATACTGGTTCTGTAGAAGTGCAAGTAGCTCTTCTTTCTGCTAGAATCAAACATTTAACGGAACATTTGAAACAACACCCAAAGGATTACCATAGTAGACGTGGATTGATGATGATGGTAGGAAAAAGACGAAAGATGCTCAAATATTTGAGAAAAAGTAAACCCTTAGTTTATCAAGAAATCATCAATAAATTAGGTATAAGAGGTTGATAACAAATTTTTTAAAAAGCGGGGCATAAGCTCCGTTTTGTTTTTATAGGAGGTGTGAGAATGAAAGTATTGGAAAAAGAACTTTTTGGCAGAAAATTACGTATTGAACATGGTAAAGTTGCCAAACAGTCTCTTGGTTCTGTGATGCTGACTTTTAACGAGTCAACTATACTAGTTACAGCAGACGCTTCGGAAGAAACAGTAAAAGGTCAGGACTTCTTTCCATTAACCGTAGAATTTCAAGAAAAATTCTATGCAGTTGGTAAAATTCCAGGAGGTTTTATAAAAAGGGAAGGGAAACCAAGCGATGAAGCCATATTAGCTGCAAGGCTTATCGATAGACCTATTAGACCTTTGTTTCCAGAGAATTTTTTCAATGAGGTCCAAGTAATAACTACGGTATTTTCAATGTTGAATGGCGATAGTATAGAAACATGGGGTATAACAGGTGCTTCGTTAGCCCTGAATCTTTCACCTATACCATTTAATGGTATTGTTGCGGGAGTAAGGATAGGATACGTGGATGGACAATTCATTGCCTTCCCAACCCAAGAACAACTAAAGAATTCTAAAATTGACATGGTCGTTGCAGGAACCAAAGATGCAGTTACAATGGTAGAAGGTGAATCACTGGAAGTTTCTGAAGAAGAAATGGTAGAGGCTCTGATGTTCGCACAGGAAAAGATAAAAGAAATTATAGCAATTGAAGAAGAGTTTCTTTCAGAATTAAACATTGAAAAATGGGAAGTTCAAAAAGAAATAGTTCCAGAGGAATTTATTGAAGATTACCTATCTCTCATAGACGAAGAAGAGTTAAAAAAGGTACTACTCACAAAAGGTAAAAAAAACAGGGATAAAGTTATATCAGAGTATAAAAAGAACGTAATGAAAAAATTTGAAGAAATCTTCTTGGAAAAATGGAGTGTGGCTTTTTTTGAAGATAAAAAACGTTTCTTAGAAAATGCTTTTGAAGAAAAACTTCAAGATTCGATGAGAAAAATGATTATTAACGAGAACAAAAGAGTTGATGGAAGAACTTGTGATGAAATTAGAGATATCGCCTGTGAAGTAGGGCTGATACCTAGAGTGCACGGTTCTGCACTTTTTACCAGAGGGGAAACTCAATCTCTAGGAACTGTTACTTTAGGTGCTCCTTTGGATGTTCAAGTTCTTGATACTATATTCAGCGATGAAGAAAAGAGATTCATGCTCCATTATAATTTTCCTCCTTTCTCAACCGGTGAAGTAAAAAGGCTCAGAGGAGTCAGCAGAAGAGAAATTGGCCATGGGCATTTAGCAGAAAGAGCACATAAAAACCTTATCCCAAGCGATGAAGAGTTCCCTTATACTATTAGAGTCGTTTCTGATATTTTAGAATCAAATGGTTCCTCATCTATGGCTAGCGTATGTTCTGCCTCCTTGGCTTTAATGGATGCAGGTGTACCAATCCAAAAACATGTTGCGGGTATTGCCATGGGTTTGATCTTTGAAAACGATAATTTCGTAGTTTTAACAGATATTTTAGGAATGGAGGACCACCTAGGAGACATGGATTTTAAAGTAGCAGGAACAAGAGATGGAATAACTGCTTTTCAAATGGATGTTAAAACCAGTCAAGTTAATAAAGAAGTTCTTCAAAAGGCTTTAGAAAAAGCAAAAATAGCACGGTTGAAAATTTTAGATAAGATGTATGAAACTATCCCTCAACCACGCAAAGAATTGTCTCCATACGTTCCAATAATGAAAGTATTTAAAATACCCGTCTCAAAAATAGGAGAAGTAATCGGACCCGGTGGGAAAAATATTAAAGAGATCAGCGAATTATACAATGTTGAAGTTTATATAGAAGATGATGGAAAAGTCAAGGTAACTGGCCATAATGCAAACAAGGTTGATGAAGCTATTAATCACATTCAAAATTTAATCGCACAAGTAGAAAAAGGTGGAATTTTTGAAGGTACAGTGAAAAGAGTCGAAAAATACGGTATATTTGTAGAAGTGTTACCCGGTAAGGTTGGAATGTTACATGTATCCAATTTGAAAGACAAACTTGAATCCTTTAAAATTGGTGATAAGGTTAAAGTCGAAGTAATGAAGGTTGAAGACCAAGGAAAATTCCAATTAAAACAATTAAAAGAAGAAAATTAAAAAATCAAACGTGCGGCTTTTTAACCGCATGTTTTTATTAATATTAGTAATAGATATTGTTTTTAGAAGTTCTAAAATTTATATAAAGCAACCCTTTCTCCGCCCCATACCCCTAAGGATTAAAAAGTTCTTGCGTTTTTGCCTCGTCCCTTCCCCAATTTTATTCCTAAAATATCTTACGATTTCAATACTTGCTTTATAAACCACAATCAGAGAAAAATTTTACAGCCAATATCGAAGTTCTTACTTAGGACAATTATCCATCCAATTGTTTGTATTATATGTTAGATATAATTGATAATGTTATGGTATAATTAAATATCGTAAATTTGCTGTTTTTTCAAACAAAATATTTAAGAAAAATGATTTTAAACTCTTTAGCACATGGAGGGAAAACTAATTTTGTATACTCATGAAATATTAGACAATGGTTTAGATGTAATTCTTATCAACAGGGATTCTATGATGAGTGCTTCTGTACTTTTTTGTGTGAAAGCAGGTTCCTCAAAAGAGGCAAAAGAAAATGCAGGATTATCTCATCTCATTGAACACGTTTCTTTTCGAGCAACTAAAAGAAAAAACACCTTCGAAATAAAACAACCAATAGAAGAAGTAGGTGGTGTCTTAAATGCCTTCACTTCAAAGAATTTCACAGTTTTTTTTGCAAAGATACCTTCTCTAAAAGTGAATGAAACATTAGAAATCATGTCTGAGATTCTTTATGAACCTTTATTTAAAGAAGAAGATATAGAAAAAGAAAAAGGTATAATATTAGAAGAAATCTCTTCATATGAAGATGACCCCATAAACATAGTATTTGAAAACTTATACACTAATGTATATGATGACAACTTTTCAAGACCTATAATGGGATACAAAGATACAGTTATGAATATAAAAAAATCAACAATAGAAGAATTCCACTACAAATACTATCAACCAGAAAACACTGTGGTCATAATATCAGGAAAATTCGATGAGGATTCGGTATTGAAACAACTCAACAGAATTAAGAGCATTGCAAATTTGAACTCTTTTAAAAATAACATCACCAGTCCTTCGATAGTTGACAAAGAAATCTTCATCAAAAAATACAAAAATGATTTAGCTAGCAATTATTTAGTTCAAGGATTTAAAGCACCTTCTAAATTAGATGAATACTATTACTCTACACTAGTACTCAATACCTTTCTGGGAAGCGGAATGAGTTCCCTGCTATTTTCAAAAATTAGAGAAGAAGAAGGTTTAGCTTACGAAGTCACATCAGATTATGAAACTTATCCGAAAGCTGGATTGTTATTATTTTATGCAGCAACAACTGATAAAAACCTGGAAAATCTACTCAGAAAAATACAGGAAGTTGTAGATGATCTTAAGAATAATAAAGAAATCGAAAAATGGTTCAATTACGGGAAAAATAGATTAATCGGTAAATTAACGTTAGAGGTAGAAAACAATTTATCCATGGCTTTAAATATTTTAAATTTGTATGTAAATTATGGTAAAATCATGACGATAGAAGAATTTATAAAAAATATAGAAAAGGTTGAAATTCATAACGTTATTGAAACGGCAAGCAATATTTTTTCTAACAATAAATATGTTTCGATACTTTCACCGAACAATCAATAAAATCTTGAAGGCGGGTGTTCTTTATGAAAAAAATCCCTTTTTATGAATTAAAACCCGGTCAAATAGTCGCAGAAGATGTTTTTAAAGAATCTCTTTTGTTAATTCCAAAAGGAACTGTCTTAAAATCAACTGACATTAACAGGTTAAGAAGCCACGGTATAAAGACCGTAAATGTTTACGATGAAAATGATTTTATTGAAAAAAAGATCGAAGAAAATATTTCCATAGAATTCGAAAATATTCCCCCTATTGTAGAAGAGGAAACATATAATGAATGGCATCAACATTTTGAATTTGTAAAAGATATTACGTATTTAAAAGATGATCCTTCAGAATTAGATTCTCTTGCAGAAGATATTTATAAGAAATTTTTAAAAACTGAAGACGTCGTATTAAATTTATTTCATGCCATAGGAAGCGAAGCTTTAAATTCTCATTCTATAAATACATCGATCATCGCCTCAATAATCGCTTCAAAATTGAATATGCCAGATGTATTCTTCGACTCTCTTGTAAAAACGTGTCTACTCCATGACATTGGATACAGCTTGATAGGAAAAAGAGTGATATTTGATTATATAGACCTAGAAGATGTAACGGTCAGATCTCATATTGTATCCGCTTATGAAACCTTAAAAAATATTCAAAAAAATATAGGGAAAGAAATTGTAGATGCTATTTCTACCCACCACGAACGATACGACGGAACTGGTATTTTTATGAGATTAAAAGAGAACGCTATAAGTCCTTTGGTAAGAATATTACAAATAGGAGACGCTTACGACTCCTACATAGAAATAGGGAACTCCCCATACGAGGCGATGAGTTTTCTCTTAAGATATTCGGGATTAATTTTTGATCCGTATTATGTAAGTGTTTTCTTTTCAATAGTTGGGTTGTACCCAACAGGAACCCAGGTAATTCTAAACAACGGCAAGAAGGCTACCGTAGTCAAAAAGGGAAAAACTTCATCTTTTCCAATAGTCGAATGTGATGGAAAAACTATAGAAACAGGAATGGAAACTGGCTTGTTTATCAGAGAAGTACTGAAAAAAGGAGAGTAAATATTGGCTGAAAATATCTCAGAAAGTTTGGAAAATTATTTGAGAGCGATTTATATTTTACATATCGACGGAAAAATACCAAGAGTAAGAGATATTTCAAGAATATTATCTGTAAAAGATGCTTCTTCAGTTGAAGCCATTAGAAAACTAGAAAAGCATGGATACGTTAAACATGAACGGTATGGTTATGTAAAACTTACGGAAAAAGGGTTGCTTAATGCCGAAAAGGTTTATAGAAGATACATAATTCTTATAGATTTTTTT
This sequence comes from Petrotoga sp. 9T1HF07.CasAA.8.2, assembly GCF_002895585.1. Classification (NCBI taxonomy): domain Bacteria; kingdom Thermotogati; phylum Thermotogota; class Thermotogae; order Petrotogales; family Petrotogaceae; genus Petrotoga; species Petrotoga sp. 9T1HF07.CasAA.8.2. The sequence continues at coordinate 24,628 of NZ_AZRI01000041.1, forward strand.
GTCAACGTATTAGGACTTTCAAAAGAAGAGGCATATACCCTGTCTTGTGGTATTGAGCACCACATGAATGATAATTTTTATATTTCTCTAGATGGATTAATGTTATTCCTTAAAAGAAACCCCATAGAATTAACGGAAGCAAAGAAGTTTATTTCAAATTATAAGAAAAAAATGCCTCATGACTTCAAAACTTCTCTCTGGGATTTGAATATATCAGAATCTGCAAAAATATACGATATTTCAGGAGATTCTATATTACGGAAAAACATAATGGACAAAGGTATATATCCTGGTTTAACTCTAAAAGTAATAAAAAAAACCGATGACATGATCGAAATTTTGGTTAATGAAAAAGTAATCAATCTTACGTCACATGAATCAAAGCATATAATAATAGGAAATCTAAATTAAAGTTTAACTCTTTAAATTTATTTTTTGCCCTAAGGAGGTACATATTTACATATGACCACTAAAATCGATAAAGCTTCTCAATATATTAAAGAAAGTACAGAAATCAAACCAATTTTAGGACTAATATTAGGCTCTGGCCTTGGATACATAGCGGACCAGGTAGAAAATCCAAAGGTGATTGAGTACAAGGACATTCCTTTTTTTCCACAATCAACTGTAGTAGGACATGAAGGGTCTTTAGTCATAGGTACTATAGAAGGTATCCCTGTCATGATATTAAAAGGACGATTTCATGCTTATGAAGGAATTGAACTAAAAGATATTGTTTTTCCTATTTATGTGATGAAGGATTTAGGAGTTAAAGGTCTGATAATAACGAATGCAGCTGGTGGAATTAACAAAACATTTTCTCCAGGTGATATAGTGGTAGACGTCGATTTCATAAATTTTACATTCAAAAATCCTTTAAGAGGCCCTAATTTAGATGAGTTTGGCCCCAGATTCCCTTCTTTAGTTGAGCCTGTCGATAAAAATTGGGTAAAAAGCGTTATCGAGAAATGTAAAAAAGATAATATAGAGCTCAAAGAGGGGACTTATTTATGGACTTTGGGTCCATCTTATGAAACCCCTTCTGAAATTAGAATGTTCGACAAATATGAAGCAGACCTAGTAGGAATGTCAACCTTACCAGAAGTGATGGCGGCGAATCATGTAGGCTTAAAAGTTATCTCATTTTCTGCAGTTACCAATATGGCTGCTGGTATTCTCCCACAACCTCTAAAACATGAAGATGTTCTTAGAATAACTGAAAAAATAAAGGGAAAGTTTGAAAAGGTCGTATACAACGCTATTAAATTATTTTAATATAAAACATCAAAAAGAACGGAGGACAAAAGTTGTCTGAAAATCTAAAAGAGATTGTAGAAGAGATAAGTAAAAATGATAATATTTTGATAGTAGGCCACATACTCCCAGATGGAGATGATGTAAGTAGTTTAGTATCGATGACCTTAGGATTAGAAAAATTAGGAAAAAAAGTGACGGCGGCGATCGACGATGAAATCCCGGAATATCTTTTACAATTTCCTTTGGTTAAATCGAAGATCAAAAAGTTTGAAGATGTTGAAAAAATAATTTATAAAAACTACGATATAATGGTAATATTAGACTGCTCCTCACCGGATAGAATAGGAAGATTAGAAAAATATTTAAATGCTTTTCATGTCCTTTTGATCGATCATCACGTAACAAATACCTATTTTGGAAATTTAAATTGGGTAGACCCTTCCATGGCTTCAACAGCTCAAATGGTTTACAGAATTTTGACTTCTTTAAATGTTGAATACGACAAAGAACTAGCCACAATGAATTTGTTAGGAATAGCAACCGATACTGGCTTCTTTAAATATCAAAATGCCGATGTTTTAGTTTTCAAAGATGTTACTGAGTTGATTGAAAAAGGAGCAAACATTAGCGATATTTCAAATACTATATTGGATAACATTCCATTAGAACAAATTTACTTGTATAAAGACGTCATTTCCAATCTTAAACTAGCTTTAAATGGCCAAATTGCTTACTCTTTATTAACCTTGAATATGCTTTCCAAATATAACGTTTTACCAAAAGATTCCCCTTCATTTGTGGAAAATCTTAGATCCATTAGAGGCGTTGAAATCGCCATCGTATTTCAAGAATATGCAAAAGGTTCCTATCATGTTTCATTGAGATCCAAAAAATGGGCAGATGTATCAAAGATTGCTCTCAATTTTGGTGGCGGCGGTCATCCGCGGGCAGCTGGATTTTCTGTCGAAACAAACGACATAAGACAAACAATGGAAGAAATTGTAGATACAATATCAAAAACAATCGCAAATCACAATCCTAACTTAGCCTTTCAATAAGGCAAGTGATTTTATATGGCATACATCTTTTTATTTGCAATTTGGAGTGTTCTAATTAACGATTTTTCTGATCTTTCACTAATATTAGGAGTTTTTGTTGTTATCATTACAATCAGAGTAACCAACTTATTTTTTAAAAACACCACTTATGGGACGATTCAAATGTTGGTGTACAGTTTAGGTAGCCTTTTAAAAATGTATAAAAATGCATTTGCTTTTTTGCCCTTGATTCTCTTAAAAAAGTACTCCGGTTTATCTCACATAGACGTTAAAGGAAAATCAGATTTTGAAAAAGCCGCAATAGCAAATTCAATCTCACTAACCCCTAAAACACTTGTTTTATTTGAAGAAGATGATAAATTAATAGTTCACAAAGTTTCTTCAAACCCTGAAGAAGCTCATAGGGCAGATAATATTTGGAAGGATGATATAATCTGATACATATATTAGAAATTTTCATCCTTATATCTCTTTTTATGATTTTGATTAAATTAATATTGTCAAAATCAAAATGGGAAAAGGTACTTTCCTATTCTTCATTTTCTTCAAAAGCGGTGATTCTGATGTTAGTTTTTTCCCTTATCTCTGATCAACTTTTTCTGTTAGACGTTATAATTATATTCTTAATTCTCAACATCTGGGGTGTTTTGATAGCTTCAGCTTACCTGGAGAGAGGTGGTAATAAAAGATGATTGCCAACCTTTTAATGGGAATAGGAATTATATTTCTTTTTTCAGGAACTTTAGGGTTGTTTACTATGGAGGATTTCTATTCTAAAATTCAAGCGATAGGGATAGCAGACACAGTAGGAATAATCTCAATTATCATCTCACTGATGCTCAAATATCCAGAAAACATGGCAAGATTACTCATATTAGCTATCTTCATTCTAGTTTTAAATCCAGCAATTTCCTCAATAATTGCTTATCATGCCGCAAAGTCTGGGGAAAAGGTGGGCAGAAAAATCAAGTGAGTTATTCTATAATTTTTTTGTTTTTAAGTTTGATCGTTCTTTCATTATACATACTATCACAAAAAAGCTATGTTAACGTGATCATCGGCTACGGAGTTTTTTCTGTAGCAACTTCTGTACTCTTTTTTCTTCTGAATGCACCTGATGTAGCTTTTGTCGAAATAACCATTGGTGCCGCTTTTGTTATTTTTATATATCTAATTGCCATAAAAAAGACCGCCGAGGTTAAGGTTTACTACATTGAAACTCCTTATATGATTGAAGAAAAAGAAGGAAATCTATACGGATTCGAATACGAATTGATCAAGGAATTTTTAGAAAGAAAAGGTTTGGATGCCGATTTTATAAAAGTTGATGCTGAAGATCCTATGAGTAATATAAACGACCATGGAGAAATCCTGGCTGGAGGAATAATTTTAGAAGATAATAATTTTGAAAACATAATACCTTCCAAAGGTATTTTATTATCAAAATTATACGCTGTTGGTCAACCTAACAAAACGTGTTTAGGAATTTTTATGTCGAACTTAAAATCACAAAGCTTTGAAGATTTGGATGACGATTTTATAATTGATGCTGTAAGATTCCGAAAAATAGTTATGGGAGAAGAAAAGCTCTTGTCCAAAAAGATAGAAATTATTAAAGACACCAGTTACAGGATAATTTTTTATAAAAGAGATAAGTCTTTAGCAAGAGACTTCAACAAATTTTTGGAAGAAATAAAAAGTGACACCGCATACTATGAAAACCTTGTCAGGAGGTATATAGGTTGAAAAAGTACATTGTTTTAACCTTGACAATATTAATTTTCTTCATTCTTGCATTAAATTTAAAAGTTGGAGATATGAAAAGTTTCTATGAACCTTTTGAAATTCTTGCCGAAAACGGATCAACTAATATGGTTTCTGCTATTGTTCTTGATTACAGGATATACGACACCTTTTTTGAAATACTAGTTTTTACGGTGGTAATAATTGGCATTTCTGAATTCATAGGAAAAATCCCTACGGTTGCTTCTGATGACCAACAGATAATATACGATACGCCGGTCATAAAGGTTATAACTCCAATAATTTTTCAAATAATAGTTTTAATTTCTCTTTATATTGCGATAACCGGACATATAGCCCCTGGTGGAGGTTTTGCTGCAGGTACTATTTTAGGAACAGGTTTTCTAGCTGTCTCCTTGGTGAGATCCACAGATGAAATAGAAAACTTGTTTATAAAATCTAAAATCGAGAAGCTAAAAATGTTGGTTCCTTTATTCATAATTATGTATGGTTTATTAGGATATAGTTGGGGAGATTCTATTTTCTCTAATTTTCATCTAAATGGATCTCCTGGGGAGTTGTCTAGTGGAGGTTCCGCCATTTTACTAAACTTTTTGATTTATTTCGAGGTTTTTGGTGGATCATGGACTATCCTGTATAGATTTTTAAAACATAAGGGGTTATTATGAATATTTTCTATATCCTCACCTTATCAGTAATACTTATTGGTTTATTTGGAATTATTGTAAAAAAAGATCTTATCTTAATATTTATTAACCTTGGAGTTTTCCAAGAAGGAATTGTTCTCTTCTTTGTTCTTTTGGCTTACGATGAAAATTCACCTATTATCACCACACATTTACAAGGTTACGCTGACCCCCTCATACATTCTTTTCTACTTACCGTTATAGTTATTGGATTTGCAAATTTGGCATTAATGTTAGTTTTTGCAATGATTTTATCTTCCAAATTCAAGACCCTTGAAGTTGATGAAATTGAAAAGAAAGTCAAGAAACACTAAAAAATCTCATAAAAATAGGAGCAAAGCATGATTCTACTTGTATCCTTAATACCCATATCTTTTGGCATACTGACCTATTTTTTTAAAAAGAAAACATCTCTATTGGTAACAATCTCATATATACTAACTTTCTTATTTCTTACTATTTTTCAAGAAGGTTCGTTTGTATTAGGAAACTATTCTGCACTTAAAGGTATTGAGTTCAGCTTCGACCCAACGAGTAAATTCTTACTTATTTTATTCAATCTTTTCTCTTTAATAACCTTTTTTAGAATCTACAAAAATTATGATCATGTGTTTTTTTCACTTTGGCTTCTATTAACAGGAAGTATAAATGGTTTCTTCATGAGTAGAGATTTTTTCAATATATACGTTCATTTGGAGCTCGCTTCTATATTAACTTTCCTTTTGTTATCATACGATAAGAATGAGATAAGAATATGGGCAGCTTTGAAGTACATGATGATGAGCTTAGTATCCTTAAATTTCTATTTGATAGGGGTAGGGATTCTTTATTCAAATTCAGGCACCTTGAATCTCAATTACAACCTTTCAAATGGAATTAATACCTTTGCTTTCAGTTTTATCCTAACGGGGTTGTTAACAAAAGGCGGATTATTTTTTCTTTCTGGATGGTTACCCGATGCCCATACCGAGGCAGTGAAAGGAACCTCTCCTATATTATCAGGTATAATCGTCAAACTTCCTTTATTTATAATTTATTTACTCATACCCTCTTTACCCAATGAACTTAGAATTTTTCTATACTATTTCGCAGTTATAACTGCTATTTGTTCCTCCCTCTTTACACTGCTACAAAACGATATCAAAAAATTTATGGCTTATTCCACTATGACTCAGATGAGTTATGGACTAATGATCATTCTAATTAACCCGCCTTTTTTTCCATATTTTATAGTTTATCATATGTTCACTAAAGGATTTTTATTCATGATAGCCGAAGATATATACGAGAAAAATGGCACAAAAAATCTAAAAGAACTGGATGGTTCACAAATATCCTTAGATACATTTTTTTTGCTTATTTTCTTGCTGATGAACTTAGGAGGATTGTTCCCCTTTAGCCTTTATATCATCAAAGATAATTTATCTTTACCCTATTTTCTCGAGATAAACATTTTCATCTTCGGAATGTACTTTTATAAATTATTAAACACCTTTAAAGTGAAGAAGAAAAATTTTGAATACAAATATTGGTATATGTTCATCTTCGCAATTTTAAACGTTGTATCTATAACTTATTATTTCACAACTATCGCTTCCAACTTATCCATCTTAAAAATTTTAACCGAATATTTACTGTTTGCAGCAGGTATTCTATCATTCTTATTTTTAAGAAAAAAGGTATCCTTACCTTCAATAGAGATATACAGTTTTGAAAATAGTTTTATCTATCAAATATCATTTTTATTGGTTGCTTTGCTAATGGAAATGTAGACAAAAGTTTTCAAATATTTTGGAAATTTATGGTAAAATAATAAAGACAATATCAAAAAACAAATAGAAGGAGGTAATGTGCGTAGTATCGCACTATACAAATTATGAAAAAATTCTTATTTTCTTTTTTATTAGTAACTTTCATTTTTAGTATTACTATTTTCCCTCAAGACGTTTTAAAATTTATACCTTCAGATTCAAAAGTGGTAGTTTTAATAAATGATTTAGAAGGCACATATACGGATTTAAAAACTGTGCCAACTATGAAAACTTTATTGTTAGAACCTTTTAACGCCGAACTAATGCTTTCTAACCTTGCTCAAATGTATTTTAATGCTTTAAAGATAGATTACGAAAGTTTTCTAAATAATCTCAGCGTTGATCTCTCGATTTTTGTTCAAGAACCTAAAGAAAATAATTATATTTTTGGCTTCTCCGTTGGTCCTTTAGAAAACCCCCAAACTTTTGCTACAGATTTAGATAAACTATTAGAACCTTTGAAAGATTACGGGATTTCGTTTACTCCTATCTATCAAAGTGTCGGAAATCAAAATTACCTTGTAATGGTTCAAAATAAAGATGTATATTCTTCTTCTGAAAAAGGAGTTACCGATTTTGAAGAAATCCTTCCAACAAAAAAAGGATTATATTACAGAATAAACACCTCTGACTATCAAGGAGACGGCTATTTTTACGTTAAAGATGGCTTCTTAATAGGTGGAGGCAATGGAACTGCAGAAACAGAATTCATCGATAAAAACTTTGTAAAAGGGGCTCAAGAATATCCCTTCCTGGGTAGTATATTTTTTACCTCTGGTTTAATCCCAAAAGATTTAACAAATTTTGCGGATTTCATAAATATAATAGTAGATTACAAAATTGTAGAAAATTTAATATCCCTTTCACAAGGAGTGGAAGCTAACGTTGATTTAACTACGAGTAACAATGCAATGCCGACAATTTCTAATGCGAGCTATTTAAAATTGAAAACTGACGCTAAAATAGACGAAATTATACCTATTTTGAATGAAAATAACATAAAATACAAAAAAACTAGTGAAAACATGATGGAATTTTATATAGAATCTGAAATTACAAGTCAAAATAACCAAACAGAAATTTTAACCAATACTTTTTATGTTTGGAAAGACGAATACTTGATGGTATCACAAATGAAATCCGATGAGCTTCAAAAACTTCTTAATGATAAACCAAAGCTTTCAGAGAATGAATTGTTCCAAAAATTAAGTGAACGAATTGGAACAGGGGATGTTACTTACGCCTTTGTAGATTTAACTCCTATTTTTCAGAATTATGTGCCAAATTTGAAAGGCCAGTATGGTTTATTACTAAATGTGAGTTCAATAGAAGAAAATAAATTAAAAATTGATTTTATTGTGCAATAAGAAATATCGATTAAAGTTAGGTAAGACTTCAATAAAAGATTAAAGGGCATGCTTACGCATGCCCTTTATTGGTGCCGAGGGCGGGAGTTGAACCCGCACGGGGTTCTCCACCCCAACGGATTTTGAGTCCGCCGCGTCTGCCAATTCCGCCACCTCGGCAATTCTAAGTTATTATACTATATTTATAAACTCTTGTCAATAGAAATTGAACCTTTGTAGGATAGCAAATGATTTAATGGGAGGGAGTTTTATGAAAAAGATAGCTATTATAGGTTTCGGCGCAGCTTCTATAGGTTTCTTAAAAGGGCTACAAGAAGAGCAAAAGATTGATAACTACAAGATAGATATTTATGAAAAAGGTGAGAATTTAGAAGGTGCAGGATTCGGTGGTTTGAAATACGATGGAAAATTATTTATTTCAAAAGAAATGGGTGGAGATTTAGTTATCCCGTTGAATATTCAAAAGAAAGTAGTAGAATATTATCTCACAAAATCTGGATTAGCAAAGCTGGATGAGGATAAAAAATTAGAGCTTTCCAATAAATTAGAAAAAGGCGATTCTTTTGAAAACGAAGAGCTATATAAAAAGTTCTACGATGCGGATTTTGAACCCGTAAGATCTCACTTTTTTCATCTGGGTACAGAACTACTAATAGAAACCGTAAAAAACATTTTCGAAGAATTCTCAAAATTCAATAACATAAATTTTATATTTGGTGAGGAAGTTATCAAAGTTATTCCTGGCCCAGAGGTTGCCGTAGTAACAAGTAGTGGAAGTGAAAAAACCTATGACAAGGTTGTTGTTGCCGTTGGGAGAAGAGGTCATAAATTAGTATCGGATATGGTCAAAGATCATCCGGATTTAGTCTTATCAAATGACAAGGTTGATCTTGGTGTCAGATTTGAACTTCCTAATCATATAGTGGACGACTTAAACAAAGAGATGTACGAATTCAAAATTAGATTAAAAACTAAAACAGGGTATATTGTGAGAACTTTTTGCAACAATCCTGGTGGAGAGGTTACTTTGGAAAGTTACGACGACTTTTTAACGGTTAATGGTCATGCAAATACTACTAAAAAGACTGCCAACACTAATTTTGCAATCTTGGTTACTCATTCGTTCACTCAGCCTTTCAACGACCCTGTAGGTTACGGTTCTTATATCGCAAAGCTTTCCAATATCCTTGCTGGCGGAGACAAGGTTATACTTCAATGCTATGAAGATTTTAAAGCTTCAAAAAGGACAAAAAAATTAGGGCGAGTTGAACCTACGTTAGATCCCAAACACTTCATTTTGGGAGATTTGAATCTGGCTCTTCCCAGACGTACTATAGAATCAATAATCGATTTTTTGGAACGATTAGAAACAGTTGTAAAAGGCGTTACTTACCCAGATAATCTCTTATATGGAGCAGAAGTTAAATTTTATGCAAATAAGATAAACAACGATTTCTTTGGAAATGTAAAAATAATTGGAGACTGTAGCGGATGGACTCGGTCGATAACCTATGCTACAAGTCATGGATACCTAATCGCAAAGGAGTTTTAAACGGTTGTATTGACAAAATAATATTGATATGTTATAATGATTTTTGTAGACTTAATGAATGGGACGTAGCCAAGCGGCAAGGCGACGGACTTTGACTCCGTTATTCGTAGGTTCGAATCCTACCGTCCCAGCCAAAAAAAGGGAGGTTATACCTCCCTTTCTTCATTCCGATTATTGAATATTCGACTGAGTTGCAATTTGAGATGTGTCTGTAGAAGTATCAGAAGTATTGTTTGCTTCTTGTATTTCTCTTTGCAAACTTTCTATCATACTATCAATATTAGTATAATAATTTGGATCGATCTCTTTTATTGTTTCCAAATAAGACAATTTAATTTCCTTTAGCCCTAACAAATCAGTTAAATCTAGTCCAACATCTAATGCTTCTAATTTAGTATCGGTTGCTGCTTGCGTAGAATCAACAACTGTTTGAACATTCACCAAAATCTCAGTGATTTGTTGTTGAAATAGAGTAAATAAATATTGAGATCCTAAATAATAGGAATATTGTTTCAACTGATCCAACTGTAACTTCGAATAGCTAACCTTTACTTTTGGATCTTGGGGGTTCAACTGATAATAAAGTTGAACTACTGAGTTAGAAGAAGGGTACTGTGCATATAGATCTGCTAAAACCTTTTTTAACTTTTCAGTGTAATCTTGTGATTTAGTTTGTAATTCTGATCTAACAACACTTGCATCTTCTGTAGTATTTACTCCAAAATTCTCAAGGGTTTCTTTGGAACTCAGATAACTTTGAGCATCCTGATATTTCGATATCTCGGCTAATAATGAGGTACTTTCGTCCGTATATGATTGAGCGTTCAATTCTTCGAGCCTAATATTTATGGCATCCAAACCCAGCGAAACAATATCTGGATCAACAAATTCAGATAAGCTAAGATATTGATTTATAGAAGTAGTTCTATCACTGTATAAACCCAATAATTGGGTTACAACCATCGTATATACAGCCAAATAATCAGAATCAACTTCCATTGAAATTTCAGTACCCTCGAACACAATACCTTCTAGTTCTTTCGCTAATTCTTCTAATCTTTCTACATCTGTACCCGCCTTCGTTAATTCGTACATATACATCAATTTTGCATCGTAATAATTCCTTCCAAAGTTCTCACTTTCTTTGTAATTAGACAACCAATTATCATACTTTTGACCTTGAACTGTACTTTCTACTTCAGCATATACATCATCGTACAAAAATATATCTTCAGGCTTTTCAAATATTTTCTTATCAAGCACTCTTATCAAATGGAAGCCTTCAGAAGTTTGTACAGGCCCAATAATTTCGCCAACTTGTCCATTAAAAACTGCATCTTCAAAACTTTGTTCATAATTCCCATGTTTTATCCATCCAATTTCTCCAGAATTAGTAGCATTAGAAGTATCCAATGAATACAAGGAAGCAGCATCTTCAAAAGTTATCTCACCTGTTGCAATCATTTCCTTGATGCTATTGGCGGTTGCTTCATCTGAAAGTAGTATATGCTGTACTCTAACTTCTTCATAATCATTCTTTATACTTTCAAAGTTTTGTTCGATATAAGCTAGAGCATCTTCCCTAGAAACTGAAGCGACTGCGTCTTTAACCGCATTATTTATTAAATCTGTTTCCACTGTTTGTTGTAAACCCGAAATTAATATGTTTCGTATATTTTGTTCACTACCGTAGTACTGAAGCATATTATTCCAATTTGTTTCATCTGATTTGTATTGAGTTATATATTGATCAACTTGTGTATTTATCTGATTATTCACTTCCTCATTGGAGGGTAAAAGATCGCTTTGTTCCGCGTAATATCGTACAATTTTTTCGTCAAAGAGTAGATCTACCACCTGATTATCAAGTGATAAATAATCAAAAACAGGATCCAACTGTTGACCGTAATACTGTTGATAGATCTGTGCTTGCTGCTGAGTTATGTTATCTACTTCACTTTTCATTATCCAATATGGGTAATCCAAATCTTCGCCGTCTTTAGTGATCACCAAAACAGAGTCTTCTTTTCTCAGTGTATTTCCACTTTGTGAATTAATCACAGGGTTTCGAGATGAAACATAAGTTGCCACGGACCACCAAACTATACCTGCCAAAAATCCTGCTATAACTATTATAGTGATCAATCTTTCGTGTTTTTTAAACCAATTATTCATCGACTAATGCCTCCTAAACTCTTGAAATTTTACTATCTTTCGAAACGAACTGACTTTGATTTTAATTTTACCACATTTTTTTGAATTTCCCCAATGTTTAATCTTTTATTATTGAAAAAAGGGGATAAATTAATATCCCCTTTAAAATTTCTATATTTTTGTTCTAAGAGGTTTATCTTTAGTCATTTCTTCTAAAGCCAACAACCTATCCCATTTAGCATCTACATAATTTTGTAGTTCTTCCAGTATTTCGTTTGCATCTGGTCTTTTCATAAGTTTACTGTATCTTCCCAATTTAGTTATGTAATCTTTTACTGGTTTGAATGTTTTTGGCTTCTTAGTAACCCTATAAACACCCATATTGTATTCCCATAATGGCCAATACTTTGTTTCGACAGCTAATTTAGTTACTTCTGGACCTGAATCGTCAGGAATTCTCCAAAATCTTACACATGGTGCCAGCATAGCAATGAAAGAAGGTCCTTTGAACTCTAATGCTGTTTGCATCTTTCTCATAAAATCCCAAGGTTCAGCCGTTACTGCGGTTGCGGCATAAACACCTTCATGACCGGCTACTATATCAACTATACTTTTTTTCAATTGTAACTTCCCTGATATAGATTTACCTACTGGAGCAGTGGTTGAATCGGCACCCACAGGAGTGGACCCAGATCTTTGGTTACCTGTGTTCATGTAACCTTCGTTATCATACAAAATGTAAACAAAATCGTGTCCTCTTTCTATAGCTCCAGATAAAGATTGTAAACCTATATCGTAAGTGCCGCCATCACCAGCAAATGCGATAAATTTTATCTTATCGTTGTTAATTTTCCCTCTGTTTAATAGAGATCTGTAAGCGGCTTCTGCCCCAGAGATTGTTGCAGCAACATTTTCAAAGGCATTGTGTATATAAGGTACATTCCAAGAAGTAAATGGGTATATTGTGGAAGAAACTTCCAAACAACCTGTGGCAGCTGCCACTACAGGTTCATAACCCAAACTTTTTGCGGCCAAAGTAGCCCAATTTGCAACCATCGGAGCATTACACCCTGGGCATAATCTATGTCCTTGTGTAAAAGACCAATCATGTGTTTCAACGTATCCTACTATATCTCTAATATTAGGCACAATTATTCACCTCCGGTTATTCTCTTAATCCCAAGTATCTTTGTTCATCAGCTATTAGATTACCCTGAAGGGCATCTTCAAATGCTTCTCTTATCATTTCAGGGGTTGTGTCTCTTCCTCCTAAACCATAAATATAAGAACCTAAAGAAGGTCGAGAAGCAACTTCGTACAAAGAAGATTTTACTAAAGAATATAGGGGAGCTTCTTTCCCAAAAGACATTGCTCTGTCTAAAACAACTACTCCCTTTCTTCCATTTAAAGCTTGCTGAAACTCCTTCTTAGGGAAAGGAGTAAAGACTTGAGGCTTCACCAATCCAACCTTATGTCCTTCTTCTCTAAGCTGGTCTACAACATACTTTGCTGTAGATGCAGTAGAATTCATAACAACCATTATATAATCAGCATCATCCACTTTGTACAAATCCAGAAAATCGTATCTTCTTCCAGATATCTTTTCAAATTCCTCAAATACTCTGGGAAGCTCTTTGTAAGCATTTGTCATAGCTTCTTCTTGCTGACGATGATGTTCGAAGTAATAATCAAAAAGGTCCAATGGACCAAAGGAAACAGGATTTTTAGTATCTAAAAGAGAGTATTTAGGGTTCCAACTTCCAACAAACTCCCTTACCACTTCATCATCTAACATCTCGAAGCTTTCCACTCCATGAGAGGTAATGAAACCATCTAAATTCACCATTGCAGGCAACAATACATTCTCTTTTTCCGCCAATTTAGTTGCCATTATTGTAAAATCATAGGCTTCTTGATGGTTTTCAGTGAAGAATTGAATCCATCCAGAATCTCTTGCCATCATTGCATCGGAATGATCACAGTGAATATTAATGGGCCCTGATAATGCCCTATTGACTACAGGCATTATTATAGGGAGCCTGTAAGAAGCAGCTATATAAACTATTTCTAGCATCAATGCCAACCCATTTGCAGCAGTGGCTGTCATAGTTCTAGCCCCAGAGGCCGCCGAACCTATTACCGCACTCATCGCGGAGTGTTCTGACTCCACAGGAACCAATATGGTATCTACAATACCATCGGATACAAATCCTGCATAATATTCAACAATTGGTGTTTGTGGTGTTATTGGGTAAGCTGCTACTACATCTGGATTGATTTGTCTCATAGCATGTGCAACAGCAGCAGCTCCAGTAACCGTTAGTTTTACGGGCATATATTTTAACCTCCTTCACATTTTCTCTAAATAAATTCTGATTCAGGTTTCATTTCTATGGCGTTAACTGGGCAGACAGCTGCACAAACACCGCAGCCCTTACAATAATCTAGATTCACTTCTCCCAATTTCATTTTTTTACCGTCAAGCCCACCACTTATAGCCATATCTGGACAATAAAGCCAACATTGCATACAGTTAGTACACTTTTCTCTATCTATTATTGGTCTTTGAATCCTCCATTCACCGGTTTTGTATTCCCTTGCGGTGGCAGGTTTATCAATTACGCCACCAATGGGGATTTCTTTCCATCCTTTCAACTCACTCACTGAGTTTCACCTCCTGGTAACCTCTCTCAAGTGCTCTAATATTAGCTCTCACTACTTCATCGGAGAACTTTTTGGAGAAAGCAGCCTTGATTTTTTCTTTAACGGCATCTAAAGGTACTACATCAGTGGCTCTTATCAAAGCTCCTATCATAACTGTATTAGGTATACCTCTTTTTATTTCTTCCAATGCTATCTCCGTAGCAGGTATTACACCAATTCTTCCTTTATACCCTGATAATTTTCTTACTTCTTCAATGCTTCTAGATGTGTTGACCAACAACAATTTATCCTCAGCTAATCCAGATGTTACTTCCGAATTTTTTAAAAGTGTGTCATCTATGACAACCACCACATCGGGGGTCTCTATGTTACTTTTAAGTCTTATAGGGACATCCGCAACCCTGTTAAAAGCTTTCATCGGAGCACCGGATCTTTCCGCTCCATATTCTGGAAATGAACTGGAATACTTTCCAGCTTCTTCTGCAGCTTCCGTTAAAAATTGAGAAGCACTTTTTGCTCCTTGCCCTGCTCTTGCATGCCATCTTATCTCAAAATATTTTTCTGGCAACGTTTTTATCCTCCCTTCATGTAATAATTTTCAATAAATTAGTTTGTTCTATAATCACTCGAAAATATTGTGTAATCAATATTTCTAAAGATATCATCTATCCATTCATAAAATGAGAGCCTTTCTTCATTAACTTGTTGCTTTTCTAACATTTTGTCAAGATCCAAAAATCTGTTAATATGACATTTAACTCGATTCTTTGCATATTCTATAGTGGTTCCTGTGGTCATTATAAAAGGCCAATCACTAGCTTGTGCAAGGAGAACCTCTCTCATCATCTGATTTAAAGCCCTTTTTTGTAAATTTGAAGGGTTCTTAAAAGTATTGGCTTTTTCTATCATTCTTTCAGTTATTTCGTGAATATGCTTATAAACCCAATCATTTTTCTCATTGAGCCATACATCATGGTATCCACCGGCACCCCAAGAGGATTCTGCGGGATAAGTGATTTGAACTTTTTTAACTGTTTGTAAAATCTCAGTAGGTACAGAAAAATCTAAATATTCGTTTTCAGATGATTGCCTAAAAAGCTCTTCCAAAAATTTCGGACCTTCATACCACCAATGACCAAAAAGTTCAGCATCAAAAGGAGCCACAATTATTGGTTCTTCTTCGTCTAAACATGCTAATAATTTCTTGATTTGCAAAGTTTTTTTATCTAAAAAATCTCTGGCATGCTCTTTTACGATGTTACTGGCTTCTCTAACATCATATATTTCTTTTTTATCCAAGGATAATGATTTATCGGTAATACGATAATACTTTATTCCCGTATTACACCTTGTTCCGCTTGGATCTATGTATGGCTTAATGTAGTCATCTTCTCTGTCATAACCAATATCTCTGTAAAATTCACGATATCTTGAATCGCCTGGATAACCAACTTCAGAACTCCATATCTGCTCGCTTGATTCAGGATCTCTGGCAAACACAAAAACTTTATTCGGGGTGATTATGGGTCTATACACACCATACCTTGGCTGACTGTCTGCATAAGTAAAACCATGTGTACCCACAAAAAAGTATCGTATACCTTCGTCTGATAAATATTTGTCAAGACTTTTAAAATAAGCACATTCCGCCAACCATATACCCATAGGATGCTCACCAAAGTTTTTTTTGAAGGTTAACACGGCTGATTTTATTTGAGCTCTAATAGCCTCTGGATAATCCCGATAAAAAGGTAGATACCCATGAGTGCCATTAGATGTTATCACTTCAATGTAACCTTTATCTTTAAATTCCTTGAAAGCTTTTAATATATTTTGATTATATTCTTCACAAAAAATATCTAAATCTTCTATCAATTCTCGCCTATAATGTTGGGCGAGTTGGTGTATCCTAGGGTCTTCATCTTTTGTCCTAATTATTTCTTTTTCGGTTAATTCTATCAAATTTAATAAATACTTGTGATATTTTTCTCTTAAATCCTTTAAATTAAACATCTCCATCAACGTTGGAGAAAGGCTTATTGTAAGCTTAAATGGAATTTTATCTTTTTCTAAAGATTTAAAAACTTTTATTAAAGGAATATATGTCTCAGTTAATGCCTCAAAAAACCATCTTTCTTCCATAAAATTTTCAAAGTCCGGATGATGAATATAAGGCAGATGAGCATGTAATAAGAACAAAATTTTCCCTTTTCTACTCTTCATAACTTCAATCACTTCCAAAATTGGTATCGTTGAATTTTCTTTTGTTTGTAAACATTGTTTCACTACTGCCCTGATGTTTTTCTACCTTCCAAAGTCCAGGTTCTTTTTTTTTATCTTCTTTGATAATTTTTCCATCTTCTATCAAAAACCATTCTTCTTTATCTGAACTTTTAATGGATGAAGAAGGTGTTTTAATTTCATTTGATTCTATTAAAGGAGTAAATTCGCCATTTTCATTTTTTACCCCAAGGAAAGCAACATAGGCGGAATTATCTTGTGGGAGATGAAAATAAGTATTGCTGTTTTGGTCTAATTTTAAATCTGTTTCAATAACTTTTTTTTCTACTTCTTGATCCTCTTTTGATTTTTTTATGACCCTGATTGTAATATTAGAGTTTTTTGATAATTTTTTTAGTTTTTTTCTGCTTTTTTCAGAAATGTTCCAGTAAACATATACCCAGTTGGGATTGACCGGCATTATTTTTAGTTTTTCCCTTTCGTACTTTTGAGGAAGCTCTTTTGATTCATTTGATTTTGGAAGTTTTTGTGGATTCTTTGGTAATTTTGTATAATCTGAAATCTCTTCAACTTTGTTATCTGAAGATTGCTCTAACCTTTTAATCTCTTTTCTAACCACTTTTAAAATCTCTTTTTTATTCATATTTCGTTTTAGTTTAACTCCTAAATTTTTTGCAATATTTCTCAATTCCTGTATTGTAGGTTCATCTGCCCTAAATGTATCTAACAATTTTTTATCCAATTTCTTTACTTTCATAAAACACCTCCCATCCTAATTGCTGCAACGTTTAAGAACGTCCCATTCCCCTTGATATAATTTTATCATAAAAAAATTGAATAGTAGAGATTTGATTTTTAGAAGAATTAAAAAGAAATTAAATATTGACAAAATAGATTCCTTGTGATATTATATATTTTGAAAAGTAAGGCAGCGGAGCGTAGCGCAGTTGGGAGCGCGCCGGTCTTGGGCACCGGAGGTCGCTGGTTCAAGCCCAGTCGCTCCGACCATTAATGTATTAATGCGGCCGTAGCTCAATTGGTAGAGTATTGGCCTTCCAAGCCAAGGGTTGCGGGTTCGACTCCCGTCGGCCGCTCCAGCGCCTGTAGCTCAACGGATAGAGCATTGGATTTCTAATCCAAGGGTTGAGGGTTCGATTCCCCCCAGGCGCACCAAATTTTTGGTGGCTGTAGTTCAGTGGAAGAACGCCTGACTGTGACTCAGGATGTCGTGGGTTCAAATCCCACCAGCCACCCCAGCCATAAGAATCCTATTCAGGATTCTTTTTTATTTTCTCCATTGTACACATAAACCTCGGTCCCTAAAGATGCCAAAAAGTCTATAACTTCCACATCAAAGTTGAACATCCTTATACATCCATGAGATATCCTTTTACCTATTTCCCATGGCTTTGTTGTGCCATGAATCCCATATTGAGGATTTGAAAGTTGTAACCATCTTGTTCCCATTCCATTCATTAAAGATCCAGGAGGTATATATTCATCGTACCAATACAACGCAGGATCTTTCTCTTTGTATGAAATTCGATAGTAACCCGGTGGTGTGTAATCACTCATACCAACCGCAACTATATAAGTTTTTAACAACTGATCATGAAAATATAAGTACATCTTATTTTGTGAAAGGTTTATTTCTAAGCGTAAAGGACTTTCTTCGTATTTTACTTTTCCTATTTTTAAAGCTTGCCCTGGATATATCAAAGAAGGATCTTTTAGATCGTTCATATTAACTAAATCTCCAGGAAGAACTTTGTATTTTTCAGCGATTTTGTACAAACTCTCACCTTTTTGTACGATATGGTAACCATATACTTCATATCTTTGCTTTGGTTTTAAAACGTTCTCAGTGGCAACAACATTCGCCACTTTCAAAAAGGTAACTTTTCGCTCAAAATGTATTCCATATCTATTTCTAAAAGTAAAAACAGAATCATGAAACCCCTCTTCAAAGTTACCCAGCAACCTTAAGAACTCATTCGGATCTTCAAAAACGGTATTTTCTACCTGTACTTTCACTAATTCCAAATTTTCTTCTGGATAATAATCCAAATAATATTGATACCCATTTTCCACAACAGAGGTAGTTATTTCAACTTCTATATTTGGAGCAAATAAGGCTTTTTCCAAAAAATTTGCAAAAAACTGTGACACATAACGCCCTTCTTTATCTGTAGAAGTTACTAAGAATGAATAATAATTGCCTTTAAAAGCATTTAAATTAACATAAAAGAAGAATTCACGGTCTTCTTTTTCATACAAAGTTAATTTCTTTCTATCTCCCCCATCATATATGTATACATTTGGTTTTTGCGTGATATTTATATAACTTTCTAAATTAATTTTCACAGTATTTTGAGTTTGATCATATTCAGCAGGATACAAATGAAAATAATCTTCAGAAAAAAGTACTGAAAATAAAGTCACAAATATTATTAGCGATAATCCTTTTGTGATTTTTCTCAAGTCGAAGCTCCTCCTTACTAGTAAAAATGGTCACCTCGTTTTCCTCTTTTTCAAACCCTATATCTTTTCTTGAAACGTCGTTCAAAATTATCATGTCCATCTTTTTTTCTTTTAATTTCTTTATGGCATTCTCTTTTAAGTTCTCTGTTTCTGCAGCAAATCCAACAAGTATTTGACCAACTCTTTTTTTCCTTCCTAATTCTTTTATTATATCAGGGTTTTTCTCAATCTCTAGATTAACTATTGTATCTTTTTTTAACTTTTGTTCAGAATAATTTTTTATTCTTAAATCACTTACTGCAGCTGTCATAACTATTATATCATTATCTTCAAAATCCTCTAATACCTTTTCTCTTAATTCTTCCGCACTTTCTATTCTTATGATTTTTTTTACAATAGATGGTGGTCTCAAGTTTGTGGGCCCCGATATTAACGTAACCTCAGCTCCTCTGTTTGCAAATTCTCTTGCCAATTCGTAACCCATTCTTCCGCTGGACCTGTTTGACAAAAACCTTACAGGATCAATATTTTCGACCGTGGGACCGGCTGTTACTAAAACTTTCTTATTCATGAAATCCTTTTTGGAAAGTAGGTATTCACTGTATTCTAATATTTCACTATTATCCGGATACCTTCCTTTACCAAATTCTCCGTCTGCTAAGTGACCTTCTTCTGGTTCTATTATAGACCAACCATTTTGTTTCAATATTTCTAAATTCTTTTTATTAACGGGATTTTCATACATCCTAACGTTCATTGCAGGGACAATTAGTTTAGGAGCTTTCGAATAAGCTAAAGCGGTACAAGAAAGTAGATCATCGGCAATTCCATGTGATATTTTGGCTATTATATTTGCGGTCGCAGGGGCGACGATAAACAGTTCTGCCCATCTAGAAAGCTCTGTATGGGGTATCCAACCGCTTTTAACATCGAAAGTTTCATAGTAAACCTCACAGTTACCTACTGCAGAAAAAATCTGGTCGGATATCCACCTTTGGGCATTTTTTGTCATGATAACTTTTGGATTACATTCAATCTGTCTCATCTTAGAAATTAGATCTACCGCTTTATAGATGGCGATTCCACTTGTTACACCGAGTAAAATATTTTTTCCTTTTAAGTAAGGATACACAGAGAATTCACCTTCTTGGATTAATATCCAAAGTATTTGAGAATTCCAAAGCTCTTTTTAACCTTTTAATGCTCTCATTTTTTCCTAAAATAATTATAGATTCGTACAAACCAGGAGTTACTAATCTTCCTAAAAGAGAGCCTCTTATTGTCTGAAAAACATTTTTTCTACTAGTTATATTTAGATCCGCTATTTCTTTTAAAGTATTTTCTACATTTGCAAGGTTGTACTCATCAATTTCTGAGAGTTTTCTTATCGTTGCCTCGATGACTTGCTTAAACCAAGGTTTTTTCATGTATTTTTCGATAAATTCCTCTTCGTATTCGAATTCTTCAACAAAGAAATTTTTGGAAAATTCATAAAGTTGTTTTAATGTTTGAACTTTAGCTCTGGAAGCTTCTATAATTTTTTTCACAAAAGAATCTTCATTGTCTATCTTGACGGTTGTATATTTAGCCCATTCAGTAAAACTTTTGTGTACTTCTTCAATTGGATCGTTTCTCAAATGTACTTCATTTGTCCATAGAAGTTTGGTGTAATCAAAAATGGAAGGATTTCTTGAAACTTTTTTCAGATCAAATTCCTGATATTTTTCCGTATAATCAAATATCTGTTCGTTGGCATTCCAACCTAACAAACTCAAGTAATTCAATATAGCTTTAGGAAGATACCCTTCTTCTCTAAAATAAGTTATAGAAACCTCTCCGTGCCTTTTAGACAAAGGAGACTTGTCTTCACCCAAAATCAAAGGCAAATGGGCAAATTTTGGAAGTTCAAAAGATAAAGCATTATATATTAAAATTTGTTTGGGTGTATTAGAGATGTGGTCTTCTCCCCTTATAACATGACTTATTTTCATCAGATAATCATCTATCACAACTGTGAAATTGTAAACAGGAATTCCGTTTGATCTTAGAATAACAAAATCATTTATATTGGATGTATCAAATTGTATGGTTCCTCTAACATCGTCCAAAAAAGATATTTTTTGATCATTATTAACCTTAAACTTTACAACCACAGAATAATCATTGTTTTTTTTATATTTGTCTAGAAGATTATTACCTTCAAAAATTATTTCATCGTTTTTAGTAACTGAAAAATAAGCCTTTTCTTCATTTAAAAGTTGATCTATATAATGTTTGTATATGTCTAGTCTTTCACTTTGTCTGTATGGCCCATATTCACCAGGTTTATCTACACCTTCATCGTAATCTAAGCCTACCCATTTCATTTCTTCTAAAATGGCATCCTCGTACTCTTTTTTGGAACGTTCCATATCGGTATCTTCAATTCTTAGAATAAACTTCCCATTATTTTTCTTGGCAAAGTACCAATTAAACAAGGCTGTTCTTAAACCCCCAACGTGTAGATGACCCGTGGGACTTGGAGCAAATCTTACTCTTATCATTAGTTGTTCACCTCTTCAATACCTTTCAAAATTCTTTCAAGTTCATCAATAGAAGATACTTGTTTTACCTCTACTAATTTTCTATTATCAAGAAACTTACCTTCTATCAAAACTTCAGTTATCCTATCTGTCCATCCGCCTGAATTTTTCATTAACAATATCGGTTTTTTGTACGAATAAGCCCCCAAAATTTCTATAGCCGTGCCGATTTCCCCTCCTATACTTACGACCACATCGACATTTTTTAACAAAACAAAAGAACGCATATTAAGATCAAGCCCTGTTTTTATAGGAAAGTCCAAATAACCGTTCCCTTCTTGTTCCCACGGTAAAAAACCAATAACATGCCCACCATTATTTTTTACGGCCTTTGAAACTAGTTGCATTATTCCATCACGTCCGCCGTTCACTAGAATCCAATTATTCTCTGCTATAATTCTACCGACATCATAACAAAGTGAAGCTAACGATTTAATTGGATCTTTAAAGATATTTCCAGAATACCCGATAACCCCTACATTCAAACCGATCACCAACCCAAATAACTTTCTTTGACCTTTGCGTTATTCAAAACATCTTTTGGAACACCACTAGCTATAACTTCACCTTTGTGTAAAACATAAAGTTCATCAACTACCTGAGCAATTTCATCGACACTGTGATCCGTAACAATTATTGAAATCCCACTTTTTGCAAGTTTTCTAATTATTTGTTGTATATCCTTAACTGTTATGGGATCTATACCAACAAAAGGCTCGTCCAAAAGGATTACTTTTGGATTCGTTATCAACGTTCTAGCAAACTCTAATTTTCTTTTTTCTCCACCGGATAAAGAATAAGACTTTTGGTGAATTAAAGTATCTAATCCAAAATCTTCCATTATACTCTTAATTTTTTGATTCGCATCTTCAATTTTAAGAAGATCGGCGATCATTTCAAGATTATCTCTTACAGATAAGTTCCTAAAAACAGACGGTTCTTGAGGTAGATAAGCCAATCCATTCAACGCTCTTTTGTGTATAGGAAGATGGGTTATATTTCTACCATCGAGGAAAACATCCCCAGAATTGGGAACAACTAACCCTAAAATTATCTTAAAAAGAGTTGTTTTCCCTGCACCATTTGGCCCAAGTAATCCTGTAATTAAACCGGCTTTTGATTGAAATTGAACATTATTCAATACCATCTTTTTTCCATATGTTTTGCTAATGTTTCTACAATCAATAATAACCCTTTCCATATTATTTATTTTTAATTCTCATTCAAATATTGAATAATTTTTTCCGTTAAATCTAATTCTGGATTGTAATAAACTACACCAATTTCATTTAAAATTAAATCGTACCCATTTTCTTTTGCATACTGAGCTATCTTCACTGTTACTTCCGAAGTGATATTTGCCATTTTCTGTTGATACTCATTTTGCAATTCCTGTTGATATTGATTTACACGAGTTTGTAATTGTTGAAGATTTTGTTGCAGGACTTCCTCAGTTGCCCCCGAACTCTGTAAATCCTTGAACTGTTGTTCCATTTCATTGATTTTTCCTTGATAATATTGTAGATCAATTTGATACATTGATTCCAAATCCTTCCATTTGTAATAACTTTCTACTGTCTTTTCAAAATTCACATAACCAATTTTGAGAGTTGAATCCGTTTGAGAAAATGAAATAACAGCAAACAGTATGCTAAATACCATCACAGTAAAAACTTTTCTTGTTGTATTACTCACAACATACACCTCCATAAAATTTTGAATTATAATTACATATTAAAAATTCTTTGTTTCTTCGCTTCAAAAAGTATAATTCCTGCACTAACCGATACATTTAAAGACTCAACGTTGTTAAACATCGGAATGCTTACTAATTCATCACAATGGTTTTTAACGTTTTTTCGAATGCCGTTTCCTTCATTTCCAAAAACCAAGCATATTTTTCCTTGCCAATCGATTTCATAATAAGGTTTACCCTCAACATCTGCTCCATAAACCCAAACATTTTCCTTCTTTAATGTCTCTATTGTATTTGAAAGATTGGTTACTTTAATTATCGGTATCTTAAATATTTGACCAGAAGATACTTTTATAACAACAGGGGTGACTTCAACAGCATTATCTTTTGGTATTATAATGGCGTCAACCCCCGCGGCCACCGAAGTCCTTACAATAGCTCCAAAATTATGCGGATCTTGAATCTGATCCAAGATTACTAAAAACAGTTTTTCCTTTCCTTCTATAATATCCAAATTTTCATATTTAAAATCGTTCCCCATATCAATTACGATTCCCTGATGTTTGTTTGTTAAAGCCATCTTTTCCAAAACTTCATTGGGGGAAAAACTGTAGGAATATCCTAAATTTGCAACATCTTCGACGATTTCTTTTAAAGATCCTCTTTCTGTTTTAGAACTACTGAAAAAAATATGCTTTACAGGGTAACGAGCTTCAATAATCTCTTTTAATATGTTTTTTCCGTATATATACAATTATCGATCACTCCCAATAATTCCTCGATTCTTGAGTAACTTTTAGTCAAAAAAAGATATCCAATGACCGCTTCAAATCCTGTAGATTTCCTATAATCATTATCGTTGCCTCTTTTCTTGGCACCGTTGGAATTTTCCGCACGCTTGTAATACTGCATTTCTATTGGAGTTAAATGATCTAACACAATATCAACAAACTTCGAATGAGCTTTTGCACTTAAAAAATCTTTTGTTTTTTCATAAAGGTCTCTTGTCTTTATCCTTCCATCCTTTAGCAATTTCACCTTGTAAATCAAACCTATAACAGCATCTCCAATATAGGAAAAGTTCTCGATAGGTATTTCACGCAGATCCGCAAGTTGGAGATTTATTATTTCCTCAAATTCTTTCATACACTTACTATCTCCCTTTTATATAGTTCCAAAATCATATCTACACACTTTTCGATGGAATAATTATCTTTCACAAAAATTTCAGCTTTCTTTTTTATTCCTTCGTATGACGATAAATCTCTTAATAGTTTAAGTATCTCATGAGAAAAATCATCTTCATTTAAATCTTTGATCATAATTCCACCTGCACCTTCTTGAGAAAGTATATCATAAACACCTAATTTACCCAAAGCCACTACCGGCGTACCAGCAGCCATAGATTCAAGAATAACTAATCCCTGTGTTTCCGTGTAAGAAGCAAAAATAAATAAATAAGCTTGTTTGTAGGCATCTATAACCTTTTCTCTTGGTTGTGGACCTGTAAAAATAACATTTTCAGTGATATTTAAGTCCATAGCTAACTTTTCCAACTCTTCTTTTTCAGGCCCTCCACCAACAATAACGAATTTTACCTTTGGTTCATCCAAAAGCACTTTCTTAAACACCTTCAAAAGAAAACTTATGTTCTTTTCCTTTCCCAACCTACCTACAAATAAAAGAATTCTGTCATCTTCTTTTATTTGTGGATATTCTTTTTTCAAATCCCAGTTAATAGGTTTATCAAAAGAAGCTAGGTCTATCCCAGTTGGGATAGTTACTATATGTTCGGAAGGTACACCATATTCAACAAGCGTCTCTTTTATATTCTCAGTAGGAGCGATTATTTTATCTGTTTTTAAACACCAATTTTTTATAAGTCTTTGAACAAATTCAGGTTGGGGTCTAACTATCAATGGTAGATAGTGCAAATAATAATCATACATGGTATGGTGTGTTGCTACGTATTTTAACTTCAACATGCGTGAAACAACCCTTGCAAGAATTCCCATAGAAAAAGGATCATGAGAATGTATTATATCCAAGTTTAACTCTTTAATTTTAAAAATTTCTGGAGAAAATGGTAGTGCAATCCTCTGCTCTTTCTCAAAGAGGAATTTAACAGCCGGAAATTCAAAAATTTTATCATCGTTCCTTTTGTAGTCAAATTTATATTTTGGAACAAATAGATATACATTGTGTCCCCTTTTTTCCATTTCATCCTTATAGAGTTTTATAGCTGTGGCAACTCCATTTTTTTGCGGTAAATAAGTATCGGAAAACATTCCTATATTCAATTGCATTTCCCCCTTATAAAATTCCTATACGTATTTATTATAACAAAAATTCGCTATTTTTTGAGGTTGAGTTTTTAAAGATGATATAATAATATATGAACTGTTATACTTTGAAGAGGTGTTTTTTATGAGAATAAAAGTACTTAATCCTGAAGTGGTAATGAAAATAGCAGCTGGAGAAGTTGTATCCGGCCCAAGCTCAGTAGTAAAAGAATTGGTAGAAAATTCTTTAGATGCCCAAGCAGATAGTATAACTGTTGAAATACTTGATGGCGGCAAATCGTTAATAAAAGTCGATGATAACGGAATTGGGATGGAAGAAGAAGAATTAGAATTATCTATACTTCCTCATACCACAAGCAAAATTTTCTCTATTGAGGATCTTTATCAACTAAAAACATTTGGTTTTAGAGGTGAGGCCCTATCTTCAATTTCAAGGGTTTCTAGAATGAAAATGACCTCCAAACCACCTGAAAAAGAAGTTGGAACAATGTTAGAAATATTAGGTGGAAAAATAATAGAAAAAAAGAGGGTTAATTCATCAAATGGAACGAAAATAGAAATTATGGATCTTTTTTTTAACATTCCTGCACGTAGAAAATTTCTTAAAAGTGATTCTGCTGAAGGAAGATACGTTACAGAGATTATAGAAAAGTTTGCTTTCACCAACAACATTAACTTAACATACATAAGAGAAAACAAAGAAATCTACAAATTTTCTTCGGATATGGATCTAATTACAAAATGTTTAAAAATATATCCCGAGTTAAAAAGAGATGATCTCATAGAAATTGAACACAACGACTCATTATGCAAAATATCTGGAGTTATTTCACAACCCAAAGTTGGAAGAAATAACAGAACTGCCCAACATTTTTTTGTAAACAACAGATACATCAAGGCTGCCTCACTCTACTCCGTTTTAGAAACAGGTTACGGTGAAATGCTTGAAAAATCAGTTCATCCTTATGGAATAATATTCATAGAAATACCACCGGATATGGTTGATGTAAACGTTCATCCTCAAAAATTGGAAGTAAAATTCACTGACGAACAGATGATAGCTTCTTTACTTAAAAAAGTTGTAAGAGAGACCCTGAAGAAAAACATTCACTTTACGGTGGAATTTATAGGTAGTAACGATACAATTGATTCAAATAAAAAAACTTCTTCGTTTTCTGTTCAAAATTTATACAACAAGAACGAAAATTCTCAAAAAGTTGATTTTTCACAAAACAATACAAATAAAGATTATTTTGAAATTACAGACAAATTTTTTAATAACTCTGAAATAGAAGATCTTCAAGAAGAACATAATCATTTTGATAATAATTATAAACTTTATGAACCTTCAAAAACCTTTGATTTTAAAGGGTTTGAATATCAAAAGAGTCAGCCGTTTACTCCTGTTGAAAAAATTAATTCTTTAGAAAAGTTAAGAATTTTGGGCATAGTTGCTGAAAGATATCTCGTAGTTGAAGATGAAGACAAATTACTTTTAGTAGATTTTCATGCCGCACATGAACGTTATATATACGAAATTTTAAAGGAAAATCTATACGAAAAAGGTGGACTTACTTCCGACCTTCTACTTACCCCTGTTAAAATAACTCTAGATGAAGTAAGAAAAGGAATAATTTTAGAAAACAAAGATCACTTAGAAAAATTGGGTATAAAACTAGAAGAAGATGAAAAAGAAATTATTGTGAAAGGGCTCCCTTCACTTGTGAAAATTGATGATACCGAAAAATTGATATTCGAGATAGCCGATGATCTAAGAATATCAAATTTTGATCAGCAAACAAGCATACTTGATAAGAACTTAGCTACTATGGCATGTAGAGCGGCTGTAAAAACTAAAGATAATCCTACCGGTATGGAAACACTTTTAAACAACATTTTTGAGAAAAAATTACTAACCTGTCCACATGGTAGACCGATAATGATCCAAATCACCTTTAAAACCTTAGATAAATACTTTGGAAGAATCTAAAAGGGGTGTAGATTTTACTTACACCCCTTTTTGTATGATTACGTAATTAGATTACTCTTCTGAAACATTCTTTCCATTTATCTGGACGACTCATAAAGAAAGCACAACTTATTTCATGAGACTACTAGGTAATTATATTATGAAGTTAGGAGTTATAAAAATACTTCAATATCCTCTACTCTAACAGGTTCGTACGGGCTTACTTCCACGGTTCCTTCGTGGGATAATTCCTTAAGCTTATTATGCAATTCCTCACCCCAATCGGTACCCACTATTTTCCAATTTTCTTCATATTCTGGGGTAAGCATACCATTTTTTACTTCTATTATATACTTTTCTATGAGTTTTCTTAGATCTCCTCCGCTTATAGCTGAAAAGTCAGGATGATCTTCTGTTCTACCAAGAAGCTTTGGCAGTTGTTCTCCTTTTTCAAATATTGGACCATATGTCAAAAGTTGGGTATTTGCTCTATAATTGTTGACTGCCAACGTCAATACATCATTATCTTGAATAGGTGTACCATCTATTTTTCTTAAATTTACTATCCTCTGACCAACGGGTTTTGAAACATCGATCTCGTAATAAACCCCTTTAAACATATCATAATTATAACCCGGAATTTTTTGGTTGAAAGAAATAGTTAAATCTCCAGGTTGGTATTGATTGTAATAAGAAGCCGACCATTCCATATATTTCTTCAACTGCTTCCCCGTTATTTCTAGTACATACAAAGTATTGTCGTATCTATAAATTAAAGAAATATCCGATCTTTTTATAGGGCCTTCTTTTATATTTGCATCCGATCTAAAAGCTGCAGAAGCTGATACATCTATCTTTTCACCTATTAGTTGTTCTCCATAATACATTTGAACGGAATTTATCAAATCTATCATAGCGGTGGGCTGTATGTATACTTGTGGGATACCTTTTATTTCATCTGGAGGAACTAAAGATCCACCTTTTAATTCTCCTATTACCTCGTTAGCATAGTCTAAAGCCTTATAGTGAAAAGGTTGAAGCTTTTTCTCCAATTCACTGTCTGGTGGTACTGTTCCAGTAGCAGTTTTTACATCGTAATTGGCGGAACTTTTATCAACTATTACGTACTTATCCCCTTCCTTCTGTAGTTCCAATACCACTTGTGATAACGTCTGCCCCCATTTTCCGGGTTCCACAATTAAAGTTCCTTTGAGCTTCACTTCTTGCGTAATGTCATTTTTTTGATCATCGATAATCTTACCATTAACAGCTTTATACAACTTTCCATTATAATAGTAAGTTTCAGCAATTTTTTCATGGAAATGACCCGCAATAACAACATCTAAATCAGGTGTCTTTTCTAGAATATCTATGATTCCAGAACCATAGGTCCCATATTCTTCTTCGATTCCCATATGAAAAGCTCCCACAATCACGTCAACTTGTCCTTTTAGTTGTGCAACTGCTACTCTTACCTCATCCACAGGATCAACAACAATGTAATCCTGCAAATTTGCAGCGTCCCATTTTACTATGTTAGGAGTAACCATACCTATTATTCCAACTTTTACTCCATTCCCTGTGGTAACTATTTTATAAGGGGCAGCTAACCTTGTTCCATCGGGATTATAAACATTGCCACACAAAACACTGTTAGGATTATCATCCACTGGCATGAATTGTCTCATAATCTTTTTAAGTGTTGGGACCCCATAGTTAAACTCATGATTACCTAAAATCCATGCATCATAACCCATTTCATTCATAGCAAAAATCATGGGATGTATGGCATCTTCTAAAAAAATGTTTGAAAGGTTTTCTTGGATTGTATCTCCATTGTCAATCAATATAGTTCCGTCAGGATTTTCACTTCTCAACTCATTTATGATCGAATAGACTTGTGCAATACTTCCACTATAATTAGGTTGGTTTAAGGCATAATCATAAGGTAAAAAGCGTCCGTGCAAATCTGAAGTTGCTAAAATTTGGACTTCTATCGTCTCAGCAAAAAACAACGAGAACACACTCAAAAACAAAACAAACGATAAAATGCCTCTTTTTAACATAAAATCACCCCTTTGCTTTAAGTTTTTCGTCAAAAAAGAAGTTAAAAAAAAAGAAATACCAAACAAGAAGTAAAAGTGTTACTTAACATGAATCTAAAAGGGGTGTAGATTTTACTTACACCCCTTTTAGATTGTTTACTTAACTTGATCTAATTCTATCAATCTCTCTTGGGAAGTATAATCTTCTATAGTTCCCAAATGAGCAATATATTCACGTAAAGAATCCGCATCTCTAAAGTATGTATCGTAACCAGGTTTACCTGCAAGCATTGTGTATCCGTCTCCACCTGCAGCTACATAGTTGTTGGTAACAACTTTATAAGTTTTGTTCAAATCAATGGGTTTACCGTTTATTTTTACGTTTGTAGCTTTTCCACCTTTTATTTCTGCAGTTAACCCCGCAACATGTA
Source organism: Petrotoga sp. 9T1HF07.CasAA.8.2 (assembly GCF_002895585.1). Taxonomy (NCBI): domain Bacteria; kingdom Thermotogati; phylum Thermotogota; class Thermotogae; order Petrotogales; family Petrotogaceae; genus Petrotoga; species Petrotoga sp. 9T1HF07.CasAA.8.2. The sequence continues at coordinate 54,689 of NZ_AZRI01000041.1, forward strand.
ACTTAGCTCCCTGACCATCAGGAATTGTAGCAGCATAATTTAAAACATCCATTATGTCTTTCCCAGTCAACTCTAAAACGTACAATGTGTTTCCAAAAGGCAAAACAGTCAAAATGTCTCTGTAGGTTATCTCTCCTGCTTCAATAGAGGCTCTTATCCCGCCACCGTTCATTAAAGCAACATCTGCACCTGTTTTCCAAATCATACCATCCGCTATAAGGTTGCTTAGATTCGTTTCGTCACTTCTAACGTGGGCTCGTTCCCCATCGAGATATACTTTTGTCACTCCAACAACCTCATTCAAAGCCTCCGATCCAAGTTGATAAAAAGCATCTGTAAACATTTTTATGAAAGGATCTTCAGGGATATCAGATGTTAGTGGAATTACTTCTCCTCTCCAATCTACTATCCTACCATCATCGATCCATAAATCTATCCTTCCTATATTCTCTGCGTTTTCTCCAGTTTGAGCTACTATAACATTATTGATTACCACAGGTGTTTCTAACAATGTGTGAGAATGTCCGTCTATTATAATATCTACTCCAGATACATTTTCAGCCAGCTCATCTGAGGTAGTGAACTCAACAGACAAGTTAGGCCTTCCTCCATCTGCATGATAGCCTAAGTGTCCGAGGACGATAACTACATCGGCTTTTTCTTGAACAATTGGGAGATATTTCTTCAAAGTCTCTTCTGCATCTACAATCGTATTCTCACCCAAATAAATTGGCTCTAAAACTTTTGTTTGTTCAGTAACAAGACCTATAATTCCAACTGAGAAATCACCATAGTCTTTTATAACGTATGGTTCAAAAACTGGTCCACCACGTTTCTCGTTGACAAAATTTGCCCCTAAAAAAGGAAACTGTGCTACTTCATACTGTTTCTCAAGCACTTCAAAAGGTTTGTCAAATTCATGATTGCCCAAAGTCATAGCATCCAAACCCATGTAATGCAACGCCAAGAAGTCAGGAACTGCATCCAATTGGTCGGATTCTGGAATCCCTGTGTTTACATCGCCGGCATGTAGAAAAAGAACTTCTCCACCTTCCTTAGCTACTTCTTCTCTTGCTTGATTTATCAGAGTAGCTGCTCTGGCAAATCCTCCACCATCTTCTGTTCCCCACACATGTCCGTGAGTATCGTTCATGTGGAAAATCACTAAGTGATTAGGCTCTGCAAAAACCGATAAAACCAAAACGATAAAAACTAAAATACCTAAGAATCTTTTCATCTTGTTCCCCTCCTTTTGAGTTGGTTTCAATCACACATCAACTACCACTCATAACCCAGCTTCGCTTAAATATTAAATCTTCTTTGTTCACATCAAGATCCTTCGCAATTTTTGAACACTTAACAATAAAAGAATAATAGATTGATTTTTTTGGATTTTCGTCAACCAAACTTTCAAAGTTAGATTGTCCTTTAGCTATTACAATATCTGCCTCATTGTAGATATTTTTGAAAGATGGACTAACGAAGCTTAAATCGGTTCCTAAATATTTGGACCCGCTTTCAACAGGAATAGAAACTTCTTTTAAAAAAATTTGATCGGCATCTTTTTTAGTCGCACATTTGTAAACCGGACGAGATTTCAAAGCAGAGTGAACGATCAAGTTGGGGTATAATTCTTTTAATACTTTTATAAACAATTTATCAAAAACTATTTCACCAGCATAATTATGAATAAAAAGCAGGAGCCGGGCATTTTCTAGCTCTTTTTTAAATTTTTCTAAATCGTTTATTGCTTCTCCCTTTGTGTTAAAAAAATTTTGGATTTCTATCTCTAACTCACCAAAGGAATTTCCCGAATTGTGGCAAAAAAGCTCCCCCATCAGTGATAATTTGAAAGCAGTATAAAGAGGATCTTTGCTAGACAAACAAAAATCTAATAGATCATCGTAAACTTCTAAAAATAGTTGGTTTAGGTCAGCTTTTTCTGTATGAAAGTAATCATTTTCACCAAAAGCATCATAAAAAGAATCATAAAATGTTTTTACTAAATAATAAGGTGTGTGGGTTGAAGTCGTATCCCCGAATGTTTTTAGAATTACCTCTTTGTAATTATCAAAAATGTTCTGAGAAGAATCTGAAGAGTTAGTATTAACTTTAGACATTAACTCAGAAGAGTGGTTTAGAAGACAATTAATACATTCATAATCTATATTCATTTTTGTTCACCCCACGAACTTATAAAATCCCTACAAAACTACTTTTAATTTTATCACTGTTTAATTAATTTAGTATTAGCTTTATTTAGTATTTTGTTAAGAAAAATATCCCAAAAAATTGTTACTTCTATTTCTTGACATTAAAACATTAAATCATTATAATATATTCGATAGTTTTAAAACCAATTATTCAGCTTCTATTGGTTGAGTTTGCCTTTAAAGATGAACTAAATAAGGAGCAACCTTATTTTCAATAAAACAATTTAATTTAAAAGGATTTGGAGGTGTAGAGATGAAAAGAACATATCAACCATCTAGGATAAAGAGAAAAAGAACTCATGGCTTTTTAGCTAGAAAAAGAACATCAACTGGAAGAAATGTTTTAAGAAGAAGAAGAGCAAAAGGCAGAGAACGTTTAACAGTATAATGGAAGGGCAAACTTTCAAGAAAAAAGAACGCTTACGATTAAAAAGGAATTTCAAAAATGTTTTTGAAAAGGGCGGGCGTTTAATCGATAATAATTTTGTTATAATATATGTTCGGAATACTATGGATTATAACAGGATCGCCGTAATTGTGAACAGAAAATTTGGCAACGCAGTTGTTAGAAATTTAATTAAAAGATACATCAGAGAAATATATAGAACAAACAAAACTTTTTTTCCTTTAGGATATGATTTCGTATTCATTCCAAGAAAAGAGTTATCGAAAAATTTTAAAGGAATAGATTATTCTCAAATTAAAAATCAAATTTTAAAATTGGTGAGGAAGTTAGAAGCATGAAAAAGTTTGTTCTCAAGTCTATTGATTTTTATAGAAAACATATATCGCCTGCAACTCCTCCCAAATGCATTTACCTACCGACCTGCTCATCTTACACCTATGAAGCGGTGGAAAAGTTCGGGGTATTTAAAGGTTTGTACTTGGGATTTAGACGTTTTATCAGATGCAATCCATTACACAAAGGGGGCTATGATCCTGTCCCCGAAAAGTTTTCTTTTTTTGTTCATAAGCAAGGAAAAAATAAACAACACAGAAGGAGTGTATGACTTGAAAAAAGGATTGTTTTTTTTGACGTTACTAATGTTTTTGAATGTTGTTGCCTTTGCAATTCCTGAGATAACGGTATCAGAGAGTTCATTGAATCAAGAAATTAGCATTGAAATGAAATTGTATAGATTGAAGTTAGACCATAATGGGCACATTTTAAATTTCGAACTCTACGATAGCAGAACTAAAAAATATAATTTAGTCTATGAGTATACAGCTGATAGCTACGATATTTTAGATACTCAAAACATGACAGAAATATTACCTAGTAACTATAATATCAGATTGGCGGAAGATCAAAGTTATATCGAAGTAAATTACTTTTTCCCCAACGGAGGCCAAAAGATTTATAAGTTTTACAACGATCCTAACTATCATTTTGATGTTGAATTTAAAAATTTAAATGGATACGTTGTTTTACCTAGCATATCTTTTTCTTCGGGAATAAGATATAGTGGAAATGTTTTTGTTTCATACATTGATAAATCCATCTCAACAGGTGAAGCTTTAGATTCTACACTAGCGATATATACGCCTGTAGCAATAGAATCCACTCAAAATCAATACTTGATGCCATTAAATAATTCAGATCAAAAAATAATTTCTTATTTAGGTCCAACCAAAAAAATATTTATTAAAGAAACGTTTGATGGTATAGAAGAAGGGATCGTTTACTCTACAGTAATCGATTTAATGCAGGATTTAGGAAAGTTTGGACCTTTCAATAATATTTTTTATTGGTTCGTTAACTTTTTCTGGTGGCTATTTAAAGTAACAGGGAATTTTGGTTGGGCTATAATACTCTTTACCCTCATTGTAAATGCAATATTATTCCCCGTATATGGCAGGCAAAAGAAATCCATGATCGAAATGAAACAGTTACAACCAGAACTTGAGAAAATAAGAAAAAAATATAAAAACCCTCAAAAACAGCAAGAAGAAACTCTGAAATTGTACAAGGAAAAAGGAGTGAACCCTGCCGGAGGATGTTTGACTTCTTTGATTCCTCTCCCCATTATGATCATACTGTGGCAAGTAATCTACTATTTTGAAGGTAGTTATGCATACAATCCCAGATTCCTTTTATGGACAGATCTTTCTCTAGGCGGTTTCCAAGCCAATTTTTTCCTACTATTACTAGCCATAATTGCTTCTTTAATCAATGCCCTTTTAATGTCGCAAGATGCCAGGAGCGCATGGACGTCGGTAATTATGTCTGTGGTGTTTCCTTTCATTTTGATTGGATTACCCGTCGGAGTATTCATTTATTATTCACTGAACACTGTAATACAAACCTTGTTGACATTTGTGTACAACAGGATTTACAATGTCAAAGGTATTACGTTTAGACAACTCGTTGGTTTGGGTCCAAAGCCTGTCAGGAGGTGAAATGATAAGTGTTTAAATTACAAGGTGAGACAAAATTTGAAGGAACTGATTTGGAATCGGTTTTAGAAAAAGCAAAATCAAATTTTAACGCATCATGTATCGATGAGATTTCTTATAAGATTATTCAAGAGCCTTCTAAGGGATTCTTTTTTGGAATAGGTAAAAAGCCCCTCATCATAGAAGCTTATCCCAACGAGAAATACCTTATCAATAAGGTAAAAAAATTCTTGAAAAATATCCTTTCTTATTTTGAAGAAGATGTTGATATCAATATTAATTATTACAATAAGACCTTGAAAGTTTTTTTAGAAGGAGAAAACTTGGGTAAAGTAATTGGCAAACAAGGGCGAAACCTTGGAGCACTACAGCATTTAACCATGATTTATGTCAATAGAATGACGGATACTAAATGTGATGTTAAATTGGATGTTGGGGATTACAGAAGAAATAGGAAAAAAAACCTAGAACTAATCGCTGACAATGCTGCTAAAAAAGCAATATCTACTAACGAAAAGGTGGAATTAGCCCCTATGTTTTCCTTTGAAAGAAAAATAATTCACAAGTATATAAATTATAATTATCCCAAATTACATACCGTTTCCATGGGTTTAGAACCTTATAGAAAAGTTGTGATTTATCCCTCAAAAAATGGTCACAATTAAATTAAAAATTACATTAGCACTAACCACAGTGTTTAAAAAATCGTGGGAGGAAACGTAATTGAAAACTGTTTACCAATATCAAGAGCAAGTTCTTTCCATAATTAGTAGAGAAAATCTTCCTGATATTGGTGTTTTAGGTGGCATAGAAATCGAACATATTATAAAAAAAATAAAAGATAATATCAAAATAACAACTGAGGTAGCGGGACCTGGTGGAAGAGTTGTTATTTATTTGAACGATTATTTTCATCTTAAACCATCGATATTTGATTTTTTAAGTCCTGATGAGTATATTGAATTCTTACTTAAAACTTTTCAAACAAAAGAAATTCCTATTATTTGGATTGAAAAACCTGGAGGAAATACGAGGAAAGTTAGGAATATAGAAGAAAGTACTGAATACCTTGATTATCGTGAAACAAACTTAAAAGTAGAACCTGAATTTATTACCGAATATCTCTATAATATAAAAAATCTTTTTATAGTGTATAACTCCTGGAACAAAAAGATAATCGATCTGACTAAGGCAAAAAGAAGATTATTTGTAGATTTACGGGAACCTTATACAGATGAAATTGATAAATTTACATGTGATTATCTTTTTTTAATTTCTAAAACGACATATAGAGAATTAGCAGAAAAAAGCAATAATTTGAAAGCTGATAATAAGCTAATTATAGCAAAAGATGCAATCTCTTTTGATAAAAAAATATATGAAGTAAAAGTTAAAGAAAAAAAGTATTTTGAAGAGGCTGTATCTGCTTTTGAGGCTAATTTTATCAGTAGTATCATAAAAGGTTACACGTTGAAATCTGCTTTTGAAAGTTCTTTTAATCTTTTCAATCACGTTTTTGAATGTGGAAGCATTCCCACAGAAAAATTGTGACTAAATTTTTCGATAAATCAAACTAGCTTCCCTTAAAAAAACAATAAAAATTTATCGGGTAGAAGGTTGATAATAATTCTTATCTATCTTCTACCCGATTATTAATTCTGGCAGCCCCACAGGGAATCGAACCCTGACTCTTGGACTGAGAATCCAATGGACTAGCCGTTATCCTATGGGGCCATTTGTATCGTTTCATTTTCAAATCCTTAGTTATTATATCAACCATAAATTACTTTGTCAATAGGCTTGAGACTTAAAATTTTCCCTTTAGTATTCCTGGATAATATTTTCTATCATCTTTTTTCTAGCCGGATGTTTTAACTTCCTGATAGATTTGGACTCTATCTGCCTTATTCTTTCCCTTGTTACGTTAAAAAATTCTCCGACCTCTTCGAGAGTTTTCTGTTTCCCATCTACGAAACCGTATCTCATTTTTAGTATCATAGCTTCCTTAGGTGAAAGTGTATCAATGATCATTTCCATTTTTTGACGAATAATCATCTTCCTTCCCTCTTCATCAGGGGTAGGTGAATCAGAATCAATAAAATCGAGTACCTCACTTTCTCCTTCAGCATCTACATCATTAGAAATCGGGGCATTTAAAGAGAATATATTTTTGGCACTAATTAATACCTCTTTCATCTTATCTACCGGCTTGTCCATCAAAACAGAGAGTTCTTCTAAATCAGGTACTTCTCCATTTTCTTGAATATACTTATTTACGACCCTATTCATTCTATTAATCGTTTCTACCAAATGTACTGGAATTCTTACAGTCCTTCCTTGATCAGCAATCGCTCTTGTTATAGCCTGGCGTATCCACCAATAAGAATAAGTAGAGAATTTGTAACCTTTTTTCCAATCAAATTTAGCAACGGCTTTCATTAAGCCAATATTTCCTTCTTGTATGAGATCCAAAAAGCCTAATCCATGACCAACATATCTTTTTGCGATGCTAATAACTAATCGCAGATTAGCTTTTATAAGTTCCTCTCTGGCTCTTTTATCTCCCATTTGTGCCCTTCTTGCTAATTTTCTTTCTCTTGAAGGGGTTAATAATTTGCTCTTACTAATCTCTTTAAGATATATTTTAATCGGATCTTGCAACGAAATATTATCACACATCTCAACTTCAACATCGGCAAAATCTTCGAAAATCTCATCGTATTCTTCAGGATCTTTAAAATCTTCATTGTTCTCTAAATCTTTTTCTTCTTCCTCTTCTTCTTCATAAAAATGATGTATTGAGCTATCCACTACAGAAATATTAGATTTTTTTAATTCATTGTAAAACTTTATTAAAAATTCTAATGTAAAATCTTCACGCATTTGGCTAGGTATAGACTCGTCAATTTCTTCAAAAGTTACTGTTTTCTCATCCTTCGATAGCTTTTTTTTGATTTTTCTTAAAATTTCATCGGTGATTGCATTAGGATTATTTTTAATAGTTAAAGACAAGGAATATTTTTTGACTTTTGAGCTTTTATCAGCTTGAGTGCAATCTGTGCTCTCCGATTCGAAGTCCTCGATTTTGTCTTTTTCTATCATGAAAACTCACCTTCTATTAAAAAATTAGAATAAAAAAAGAAGATATTATATGATAAAATCATAGAGAAGCATTTAAAAAAAGTAGACTAATTTAAAACAAACAGTTATATCTCTGTTAAGTATTATAGCGTGACAATATTAAATAAATATGAAAAAACAATTAATATACATAAATGTAATAATTTTTCTTAAAAACTTTAGAAGTTGTTGAAATTAGAACATTCTTTCGTGCTATAATAATTTTCGAACCGCTTTTGAACCCTTTAAAAAAGTTATAGAAGATTACCTAAAATTTATATAGGCTTTCAATTCTTAGTTTCTTAAAAAACAAAAAGGAGGTTTCTTTGTGCCAACATTAACTTTTAAAGGTGGTGTACATCCGCCTCAGAAGAAGCATTTTACAAAGGACAAACCTTTTGAAAAGTTACCTTTGCCCGATTTTGTATACCTATTCACAACTAACCATATAGGAGCTCCTGCAAAGCCGATCGTAAAAGAAGGCGATCAGGTAAAAACAGGTCAATTAATAGCAGAGGCTGCAGGCAATATTTCAGCAAACATACATGCTTCTGTTACAGGGGAAGTTGTTGGTATAGAATCATTTATAAATACCTCCACAGGAAGAAAGGATAACGCAATTGTAATAAAAAGAACTTCAGAAGATATTTGGGAGTATATTGAACACGATGAAAACTTTAAGAAGTTTTCAAAGGAAGAATTAATTAACATTGTTAAAAAAGCCGGTATAGTGGGATTAGGTGGTGCTATGTTCCCATCTCATGTAAAATTAAGTATACCCGCTGGCAAAAAAGTCGATTACTTAATAATCAATGGAGCAGAATGTGAACCTTACATAACTGTCGATGATATGATGATGAGAACATACACAGAAGAAATCATTAAAGGAATAAAAATAATAGAATATATAGTTAATCCGGGAAAAATTTATGTGGGCATCGAAGAAAACAAACCTGAAGCAATAAAAGCCATGAAAAACGCTTTAAAAAATGAAAATATCGAAGTTGCAATTCTAAAAACAAAATATCCTCAAGGTGCAGAAAAACAATTAATAAAATCTATCACAAAAAGGGAAGTCCCTTCAGGAGGATTACCTATTGACGCTGGGGCTTTAGTTTTTAACATTTCCACTACCTATGCAATTTATGATGCAGTAATCAATGGGAAACCCTTAGTTGAACGTGGTATCACTTTGAGTGGGGGTGTAAAAAAACCTGGTAACTATTGGTTCCGAATTGGAACTAAGGTTTCAGACCTTTTAAATCAAGTAGGACTCGTTGAAGAGGAAAAAATCGACAGAATAATCTATGGTGGACCAATGACAGGATTACCTTTACCAAATATTGATTTACCGACTTTCAAGGGAAACAATGCGATCACCGTATTAACAAAAGAAGAGATACCACAAAAGCATGAATATCCATGTATTAGATGTGCTTCTTGTGTTAAAGCATGCCCCATGGGACTTCAACCTTACTACCTAAAAAAACTTGCTGATGCTAGGAAAAACGACATCGCACAAGAAAATGGAATTATGGATTGTATAGAATGTGGTGCTTGTTCTTACATTTGTCCATCAAATATAGATCTAGTTAAAACATTCAAGACAACAAAAAAGGTTATAAAAGCCATTCAAAAAAGGAGGGTTTGAGTTGAATCTTAGCACTGAAGCGGCTCCCCATTTTAGAACTACCAATACTACTAGAAAAATTATGATCGATGTTTTGATATCATTGATACCTGCGGTTATTGCTTCAACGTGGATCTTTGGTTTTCGAGCACTTTTTATTATGTTATTTTCTATGGTTTTTGCAGAAATGTTGGATTTTTCGATCGTTCGTTTTATAAGAAAGCAAAAAGATCACATCCCTGATTTTTCCGCTTCTGTTACAGGGTTACTCTTAGGTATGAACCTTTCTTTAGCTGTTAACTGGTGGCAAATTATGTTAGGAGTGGTCATTGCGATAATTTTAGCGAAACAAGTATTTGGGGGGTTAGGTCAAAACTTTTTTAACCCTGCTTTAGTTGGAAGGGCTTTTATGTTGATATCTTTCCCTACAGCTATGACCACCTGGTATGTACCTTTTTATTACCAGAATCCTGATATTGTTACTTCTGCCTCCGTACTGGGAATAATTTCTGAAGAAGGAATGAGCACAGTACTCCAAAATTATACTTACTGGGATATGTTCATCGGAACAATTCCCGGTTCTATCGGAGAAGTTAGCGCTTTAGCTTTAATTATTGGTTTCATATACTTAGTCATTAAAGGTAGAATAAAATTGATGATCCCTGTATCCTATATAGGAACGGTTTTAATTTTTAGCTCTGTTTTTTACATGGTTGATCCTACCAAATTTGGAACTCCCTTGTTCCATCTTTTAGCAGGTGGCTTAATATTAGGTGCTTTGTTCATGGCAACGGATATGGTTACTTCTCCAATGACCAAAATGGGCCAGCTCGTTTTTGGTGTGGGAGCTGGTATTTTGACGATGATCATAAGATTTTTTGGTAGCTACCCCGAAGGTGTTTCCTTTTCAATTCTTATCATGAACGCTTTTGTCCCTTTGATAGATGATTGGCTAAAACCAAAAATTTATGGAACAACCAAAGGGGAGATAAAACATGCGTGAATATATAAAAACAGGTTTAATCTTAACCGCTTTTATGGTTGCTGCCGGTCTTTTAGTATCTATTGTGTATAATTTTGTCAATCCAATGATAGTACAATCAGAATTCAATAATACATTGTCAGCTATAGAAGAGGTATTAAAAGATGCAAATACTGGTGAATATTTAGTTTCTAATATTCCTACCAATGAAGAACAGTTAGAAAAAAATATATGGAAAGAAGATCAAGATGGTGTTTTATACGTAAGTCCAAAAAACGCAAAAGTTTTTTCCCCGATTTATAAGTTCACGGAAAACAACACCGAAATTTATGTCATGACAGTTTCAGGAGTAGGTTACGGAGGAGATGTGGTTAGCGTTATTTCATTCATCAAAAAAGATGATGTCCAAATTACTTTGAATAAAATAGAAGTAATAAATTATTCACAAGAAACTCCGGGGCTTGGGGCCAAAATCTCTGAAGAACCCGTGAAAAAAAGATTTAGTTTGATCCCAGAATCAGGTTTAAATGTAGGTGTTAAAGTCGATAAAGACGCCGGCGTAACTGTCCCAACTAATTCAATAAATAGTTACAAAGAACAAGGTGTAGTGAAAACTAGCGATGTAATGACAGGAGCAACAATAACTCCAAGAGCCGTTGCTGATTCTATTAATGCAGCTGTAGAATTTTTAAAAGAGGAAGGGGTGATGTGAAAAGATGGCGGATCTGAAAAACTTTACCAACGGTTTGATAAAAAACAACCCAACTTTTGTTCAAGTGTTAGGAATGTGCCCTACTTTAGCTACAACTACAAGCGCAGAAAATGGTTTGGGTATGGGAATAGCTACTCTAGCTGTTTTAACAATGTCAAACATTGTAATCTCTTTGATCAGGAAAATAGTTCCTAAAAAGATAAGAATACCCATTTATATTGTTATTATAGCTTCTTTTGTAACAATGATAGATCTCATAATGCACGGACTAACATACGAATTATGGCAGACTTTGGGAATATTTATACCTTTGATAGTTGTGAACTGTATCATAATGGGAAGGGCAGAATCTTTCGCATCAAAAAACGGGGTATTAGATTCAATATTTGATGCCTTGGGAATCGGTTTAGGTTTTACAGGAGCACTCGTATTATTGGGATCAGTAAGAGAATTATTGGGTAACGGAACGATCTTTGGTTTTACGGTGTGGGGAGACGCCCTCAACTTATACCTTTTCATACTACCACCTGGCGCATTCATTACTTTAGGACTTTTACTTGGAATGTTCAATTCGATAGGTATAAGTAGAGAAAACAAAAAGAAGAAGGCAGGTGCTAAAAAATGAATCTTATCCTTCTCTTTATTTCAGCCGCTTTGGTAAACAATATTATTTTAACTAGATTTTTAGGTATTTGCCCTTTTTTAGGAGTTTCTAGAAGCAAAAGTTCCGCTGTTGGAATGTCTATCGCAGTAATTTTTGTCATGACGATAGCAGGAGTAATAACTTGGCTCTTAAATCAGATACTAATAATGCTTGGAGTAGAATTTTTAAGAACGATCGTGTTTATTTTGGTAATTGCTGTACTTGTTCAATTTGTTGAGTTCTTTATTAAGAAATCAAGTCCAGCCCTTTACGAAGCCTTGGGGATATACTTACCACTCATAACAACCAATTGTGCAATATTGGGGATCGCATTGTTAAACATACAAACTAATTACACCTTTATCGAAAGTTTGGTAAACTCTTTTGCCTCTGGATTGGGATTTTCGCTGGCATTAATAATATTTTCTTCAATAAGAGAAAAAATGCAACTAAACAATGTCCCAAAACCCTTCCAAGGTACCGCTTTAGCGCTAATAACGGCTGGACTTCTTTCAATGGCTTTTATGGGGTTTTCAGGTTTGGTGAAATTATGAAAAGGGAGAATAATCTCCCTTTCACTTTTTGTATATGTAGAATTCATCAATTATTTCGTCAATTGGAGTATATTGATTTGGGAAAAGAGGATTATCAACCCTCGCCACTGCTTTTACAGTAACTTTGATCGAATCTTCGTAAACATCAAAAATAATGTAATGGAGCTTTCCAAGCACGTGCTTTACATGCCAAGGCAGTGGATCCGCTCCATGATTTGTATTTAGCTTAGCACCCCCTCCACCACTGGTTATAAACATGATTCCATCCTTAAAATACCTTTCGTAAGCGTGTATATGTCCGTTTATCACAACATCAACACCGTACTTTTCGAAAATGGGCAACCAATTCTTTGTGTTGAAATGACCTTCGGGAAGATTTTCTTCCATATTACCATACTCCGTGGCTGTCGTCCAAAAAGGATGATGGAAAGCCACGAAGATAAATTTTTTATCATTATTGTTTTTAAGATCTTCTTCCAGCCACTTCATTTGTTTTTCATAAAGATCCGTAGATTCCAAAATATTAGAATCTAAGATAACAAAATGAGAGTTTCCATAATCAAAAGAGTACCATCTCTTGGAATAATCTCCACCACCACTTGGAAGCTCGAATGCCCTATAATAAAGTAAACTGTTTCTTTCGTGATTACCTAAAGCCATGTAATAGGGGATTTGAGAACTTAAAGGGTTTGCAGACTCAAAAAATTTACTCCAGCTCTTCTCTGATGTGCCTTCTTCCGTGTGATCTCCAGGCTTTAGAATGAATGCTGTATTTAGATCCGAATCTCCTACAATTCTATTAACAACGTAAGCGTGTCTTTCGTCATAGATTTGAGTATCTCCATAAACTATAAATCGAAAAGAATCAATATTTTCATCTAAAGGCTTGGTTTTAAAAGCCTTTTTTTCTGTCTTAACATCATTCAGAGTATAAGTATCTTCAACATTTATCACGTATTCATAGGAAGAATCAGGTTGCAAGCCAGAAAGTTCTATATAGTGATATTCCAAAGGAAACTCGTTTTGTATTTCTAACACCTTAGCTTCGCTACTTGAATCATAAACTTCTACAGTTGACCTGGCAGGGACAGCCATCCTGAAATTGATAGTCACACCATCTTCCTCTTTGTTAGTGAGGAAAGGTTGGTAAAAAAAGTAATTTTCTCCAACTTCAACAAAAAGGTCTTCAGACTCTACAATAGAGACAGATTCACTCTTCAAATTTCCAAAATCTACTTTAACTTGGAAATTCCCATAATCTTCATCATTGGGAAGATAAAATTCTGCTTTTCCTTTTTCATCAACTAGTTGAACATCTTGAATGGTTCCCAATTCATCTTCTACAACAACTCTCATGCCCTTAGCAGACTTTTCATTGTTCAATATTATATTTTTTTCGATAGTTGTATAACCTATACCGAATTTATCATAATATCTTTTTTCTATTTCGCTAACGCTCTCACCAACGGTTATAACTCTCGTAAATTCAAGAACATCCTCAGGTTCAAGGGTAAAAAATGAGATACTTGTGGTCATCTCGTCGTTTGCTATAACCCTCTGAAATGTTTGATCATCAACCGGGAAATAGCCAAAGCTTCCAAAATCTTGCTGAAGAACTAATACATAGTTATTTAAGATCTTTGACTTTATAAAAAAAGGAAATGTGTCGGAGTAATCTATTATTTCATTCATTTGGACTCGTTTTTTTGTTTCCGTTTTGTTAGTTATCATAGTACTCAATAAGAGGTTTTGTTCTTGTAGGGTGTAAGTATTCAACACTTTGAAGTCGTTTTCATCATAAATGAAAGAAATCGAATCTTCCGAAGTTTCTACAATGCTGTTTTGGAGCTCTACACCTGAAATTAGAATTTTATGATTTGTGAAAAGACTTTTATTAACTTCATTACTTTTAAAAAGAGTTATATATCCATTTTCTTTAGAAATTCCTATTGTCAAATAGTTGTTGGATAATATATAATTATCCTGATAAGATGAAATTAGATCTGCTGAAAAAAAGAGTACAGACAAAATAGCAAAAAATGTTACGATAAGATACTTTTTCACATTAATGCCCCCTTTTCGTGTTTTTTCGCTCTTTCAATATTATATCATATAAGAAAAACCCTTTGGTGTGGTATAATATTTGCTGAATTAAATTTTATGCGGAGGTGAAGTCATGGCAAAGAGAAGTTCTTATGCGAAAGAAGCAGAAGAAAAAATGAAAAAAACTCTTGAACATTTCGAGGACGAATTAAAAAAAGTAAGAACCGGACGACCTACTACCGCTATTTTTGAGGATATAAAAGTCGATTATTATGGTATGCCTACTCCCATTAATCAGGTTGCAACCTTAAGTGTTGGAGAAGAAAGAACAGTTGTCATAACCCCATGGGATAAAAAGATGCTGGAACCGATAGAAAAAGCTATAAATGCTTCTAATTTTGGCTTTCACGCGATAAACGATGGTAACGTAGTTAGGGTATCTTTCCCAAATCCCACTATTGAAGAAAGAAGAAAACTGGTAAAAGCTATAAAAGAGATGCTAGAAGAAACAAAAGTGGCTTTAAGAAATATTAGAAGAGATGATATAAAAAAGGTTAAAGAAATAAAGAACGAGGGTTCAATAAGTGAAGACGAGGCAAAAAAATTCGAAGAAGAAATCCAAGAGATTTTAAAAGAAAATGAAGATGAGGCAGAAAAAATATTCCAAAGAAAAGAAAAAGAGATCATGGAGTCATAAATGTGGAAAATATAAGTATGAAACTTTCAAAAGTACCTGCCCATGTTGGTATAATTATGGATGGAAACGGAAGATGGGCAACTAAAAGTGGCTATGACAGAAACTATGGACATCAAAGGGGTGCTGAAACTGCCCTCAAAGTTATTGAGTGGTCTAAAGAATTTGGAATTAATTATCTTACCTTATACACCTTTTCAGAAGAAAATTGGAAGAGACCACAAAATGAAATAGAATTTTTATTTGATTTACTCATAAGATACTTTGAAGATAACCTTAAACGTATCATAGAAAATGGGGTAAATGTAAGATTTTTGGGAAGGATCAATAAACTGCCAGAAAGTCTCATAAAGACTTGTAAAGAAATCGAGGACATAAGTAAAAATAACAAAGATTTCAATTTGATCTTCGCCTTGAATTACAGTGGAAGACAAGAGATTGTAGATGCAGTAAATAAAATCTTGAAAGAAAAGAAGACAACAATAACAAAAGAAGATATTGACAGCAACCTTTATTTACCAGATGTTCCTTATCCTGATTTAATAATAAGAACAGCAGGTGAAGAAAGACTAAGTAACTTCTTACTTTGGCAATCTGCTTATTCTGAACTGTATTTTACAGAAACTCTATGGCCTGATTTTTCCTATGATGATTACTTCAACGCCCTTTTAGATTATTCTAAAAGAGAGAGACGATTCGGGGGTATAAGCAGTAAGTCTAAAGATATGGAGGAAAACCTTTGAATAAAAAAGAACTCTGGACAAGAGTAATATCAGGGGTAATTATTGGACCTATAGTTGTTTTTTCTTATTTAACGTATCCCACTCTTTTAGGATTGGTTACAACTATAGTGATGTTAGCTTCCTTTGAATTGATTGAACTATTTACAAGTGATGTCAAAAATAGTTTCATCAAGCTTTTGCTTACTTTTATTGTAGGAACATCCAGTCTTATATATGGATTCTCCTTGGAGGCTGAATATAGAGGAATTTTACCTTTTGAAAGTGAAGGAATATTTTTCTTAGCTTTCGTAGCGTCTGTATTTTCGATCATGCTCTTAGTTAAAGAAATAACGCACACAAAAAGGTTCATAGAATCTTCTGCATTAAGTATTATCTACGTATCTTTTTTCCTTTCAAACTTTTATTTGATTCATTTGAACTATGGACCAGGGATGGCGATTTTAGCATTAACTGCAGTATGGGCTTATGACGCCGGTGCATATTTTTTTGGGTTGAGTTTCGGTAAACATAAACTTTCTCCACATTTTTCACCAAAAAAAAGTTGGGAGGGATTATTAGGTGGCATCTTTTTCACTTTTGCTTATATATTTATATTTGATTCCATTGGGGTTTTTTTTGGAAGCATTCAAAAAATAACTCTCTTGCAAACCCTTATCTTTGCATTGATGGTGGGCTTTTTTGATACCATTGGAGATTTAACAGAATCAATTATTAAAAGATATTATAATGTAAAAGATTCTGGAGAAATTTTACCAGGTCATGGGGGAATGCTCGACAGAATTGATGGTTTGTTGATCGTAACCCCAATGTGGTATTTTTTGTTGAGAATACTGTGGATATAGGGGGCGAAAATGAAAAAGACAAAATTTAACGAAGGTTTCACAGTGGTTGAGGTTCTAATAGTATTGGGGATCATTTCAATCCTCGCTAGCATCGCCATCCCATCGGTTACAGGACTTATCAATCAAGCTAAAGCAACTAAAATAGTAACTGAAATGCAAAATGTGCAAGTCGCTGTAATGAACTATGGTATTTATAATCCAACTTTAAGTGGCTTGACGTTTGATGCTCTCTTGTCAGACGGCTATTTAACTTCTCAACCAGAAAATATAGAAATAGTAAAAGATTCATCTACCCCATTAGAAATCAGAATCGTATATGACGGTGACTCACCTACCGCAACAGAGCTAAAAAAGATTAACAACAACATACTTATCGATAATGATACTGCCTATTTAGTAGTTAAATATTAAAAGAATAGAAAGCAGACACTTTAGTGAGGGTGGGAAACGGGGCAAAGGGTTACTGACAGAAGTTTTAGAGTTTTCAAAGAAAGAATAATTTGAAAAAAATTAGGAGGATTTCTATATGAAATATTTTACCTCTGAAGAAATCAGAGAAAATTTTTTGTATTTTTTCGAGAAAAAAGGGCATAAAAAGTTACCTAGTTCCTCATTAATTCCCAACGATCCTCAATTGTTGTTTACGGTGGCTGGAATGGTCCCTTTTAAACCAATATTTTGGGGAAAAGTTGAACCCACTTATACGAGAATCACTACATGTCAAAAATGTTTAAGAACGAACGATATAGAAAATGTTGGAAGAACTCCCAGGCATCATACTTTTTTTGAGATGTTGGGGAATTTTTCTTTTGGGGATTATTTTAAAAAAGAGGCTATAAAATGGGCTTGGGAATTTTTAACAGAAGAATTAGGACTTCCAGCAGAAAAATTATGGGCTTCCGTGTATGAAACCGATGACGAGGCTTTTAATATCTGGAAAGATGATATCAAAATACCTGAAAATAAAATACTAAGATTCGGTAAAGAAGAAAACTGGTGGGGACCTGCAGGTCCAACCGGTCCATGTGGCCCATGCTCAGAAATATACTTTGACACAGGGTACACCGAAAACTGTCCAGACCAAGAAAATTGCACTCCTGCATGCGATTGTGGACGTTTTGTCGAGATTTGGAACATAGTTTTCACTGAATATTATTCCGATGAAAACGGAAATCTATCCCCATTACCAAGAAAAAACATTGATACTGGTGCGGGTTTTGAAAGAATCTGCGCAGTTACTCAAGGTAAATATGATAATTTTGACTCCGATCTATTCAAAGAAATAATAGAAGAAATACAACGAATCTTTGGTGTAAAATTCAGAGAAAATAAACGTAAAGACGTATCAATAAAAGTAATAGCAGATCACTCAAGGGCGATTGCTTTTTTAATATCTGAAGGAATTATACCATCAAATGAAGGAAGAGGCTATGTTTTAAGGAGATTAATAAGAAGGGCTGTACGACATGGAGCTTTGTTGGAAGCAAAAGGCCCATTTTTAAGCAGTATCCTTGAAACGGTGATTAAAAAAATGGGAAAAATCTATCCTGAACTCATCGAAAAAGAAGCTTTAATCAAAGATATTTCCTTTATGGAAGAAGAAAAGTTTTTTGAAACTATGGAAAAAGGAATGGAAAGGTTAAACAACATAATTCAAAACTTAAACAACGAAACTACATTACCGGGGAAAATAGCCTTCGAACTTTACGATACATACGGATTTCCTTTGGACCTCACAAAAGAGATATTATCCGAAAAAGGGATAGAAGTTGATGAAAAAGAATTTACAGAACTGATGAACAAGCAAAGAGAGATGGCAAGATCAGCTTCGGGTAAAGTAGAATATGATACAGAAAAACAAATTTACAAAGAAATCGATAAATTTTTGACTCCAACTGAATTTATTGGTTATGATAAACTAAGTTCGACAGAAGAAGTTCAGCTTATAATAAAAGGTAATAGTATTGTCCCACAAGCTCAAGAAGGTGACGAAATCGAACTCTTCTTCCCTAAAACGCCCTTTTATGCCGAAAGAGGAGGACAAGTCTCAGATAAGGGTGTTATCTACAATGAAACATTCGAAGCTGAAGTTATACATGTCAAACCTATAAGAAATGAGATAATATCTCACCTAGTAAAAATAAAAAAAGGTAGTATAAAAAACGGAGAAAGAGTATTTCTAAAAGTTGATGAAAAAAAGCGAAAAGCTACAGAGAAAAACCATACAGCGACACATCTTTTGCATTCTGCATTAAGAAAAGTAATTGGAGAGCATATAAGGCAGGCTGGTTCATATGTAGCCCCGGAAAGATTAAGATTTGATTTCACACATTATGAACCTTTGACCCAAGATCAAATAAAGCAAATCGAATACCTTATAAACGAACAAATACAAAAAGCTGTCCCTGTTAACATATACCTAAAAAGCTTAGAAGAAGCAAAAAGTATGGATGTTATAGCCTTATTTGAAGAAAAATACGGAGAAGTGGTAAGAATTGTGGAAATAGACGATTTCTCAAGAGAGCTCTGTGGAGGCACACATGTTTCCAACACAGGAGAAATTGGTCTCTTCAAAATTTTGGAAGAATCCTCTATTTCATCAGGAGTTAGAAGAATAGAAGCTATTACAGGTTTTGAAAGCCTTAATTATGCTACAGAATTGGAAAGTATTATGACTATTTTATCTAAAATGTTGGATTCATCAAGGGACCAGATACCTGATAAAATCGAAGGTATTCTAAAAACTATAAAAAATCAGGAAAAAGAAATTAAACAACTTCAATTTCAGTTGGCCACAAAAAATATAGAAAGATTAGCTGAAACTCCACAAATCATAGAAGGCGAAAAGGTGGTAGTAGCTCAGTTAGAAAACTTAGAAAAAGATGTTCATGCTAACACGGCCGATATCCTACTTCAAAAGTTGGGTAGAGGCGTTGTGATCCTTTTCAACAAGAGTAACAATGATCAAGTAAGTTTGATAGTAAAGGTATCAAAAGACACTTCTAAAAAGTTCCACGCCGGAAACATTGCAAGAAAAATAGCCTCTTACTTAGGTGGCGGTGGAGGCGGTGGACCAACTTTTGCACAAGCCGGCGGAAAATATGCTAATAAGGTGAAAGAAGTGATAGAACACATAAATGATTTTATGGAGGTTTAATATTGCTTGGGGTTGCTTTATCTGGAGGTGGGGCCAAAGGCGCTGCCCACGTTGGAGCACTTTTAGAACTTGAAAAAATGGGAATTAAATTTGATATCGTTGTTGGTACAAGTATTGGCGCACTCGTAGGTGCTGGGTATGCCATTTTAGGTAATTCCAACTTATTGTATGAATACGCTTTAAGGTTACAAAAAGCTCCTTTTATAAAAAAAGCACCCTCATCTCGTAAAATACCATCTATTTTGACGTGTATAGGTGCAAACTTGCTACCATCGGCTTTACCTTCTTTTCTTTATTTTTATATATTAAAAAGGATATTTAAAGACGTCACCTTTGAAGATTTGAAAATTAAATTCTATTGTACAGCGGTAAAAATGGATAGTGGAGATTTGGTAATTTTTCGTGAAGGACCTTTATTCCCAGCTTTAAAGGCTAGCATGGCGATGCCTGGTGCATTCAGGCCCTTTAAAATAAACGGTAGCAAATACATAGATGGCGGAACCCTGGAAAAGCTACCTATCCTAACGGCTAAAAAAGTTGGCGCAGATAAAATTATCGCCCTAAAAATTTTATCAAAGAAGATAAAATACGAGGAAATAAAAAATGCCTCCCAAGCTTTTGATAGGATGGATACAATAAGAGAAAATATATATGATAATTTAACTGAAAAGTTTGCTAACGTACTTATCGAATTGCCCACAGAAGACTTTAATACTTTAGATTTCACACAAACAGAAGCTTTAATAGATACTGGGAGAAGGGCTGTTTTAGAAAGAAAAGAAGAAATCTTGGAGAAAATATCATGATTTTAGTAAGTGGAGGATTTGGATGGCAAGGAATTAAAGCAGCTGAAAACTTAAAAGGTTTGGATCTATCCTATTACGATAAAATCATCACCAACGGTATCACAGGATTTTGTATCGCCTGTTTCCAACTCAAGAAAGAAAAGATCCTTCACCAAACTATAAAAAGTTTAGAGCCTTACTTGAATACAATAGATAAAGATTACATCTTTTTTGGAAACATAAAAAATTGTCTCAAACTTTCTTCAAATTTAGGCAAGTATGAATATCAATTAGAAGAAGATGCTGAATTAAACATTCCCTTAGAAATCGAACTGATAAATTTAAAGACTGAAGAAATAACAGCTAAAAAGATCAGCACCATTCAAGAAAGTTTTTTCTATTCTACACTTTTACCTGGTATTAGGCCACCATTTCAAGGATGGTACAATACCGCTTCATTTTCAAGAACACCTTGTTACTCATTATTAAAATACGAAGGTGAAGAAATAGAAATCTATGATTCACCATATAATTATCACAAATCTTCAACCATACAAAGATTATACAAATCCATTCAGGTTATGAGAAGCAGATATTTTTACGAATTGGTCATGGATGAAATCAAAACAAAAAATAAGGTACATTTCATAAGATAAAAGAAGGGAAAAGGTGAAAAAACTTTACCAGGTGGACGTTGAGGAAAGATCATCAAATAAAAGATACGAATGTCTATTACTTGTAAAAGATAAAGAAGAAATTTATGATATTCTGTCTAACCTCAATATCAGAGTTATCAACATCAATGTTGATAACTTTTATTTCAACAGTAAAAAATTCAATATCGATCAAATGATCAGCCTTGTTGATAATCTGTACCTCCTTGTAAACTCGGGGCTGACCCTCTTTGAAGCTATGGAATTTTTAGTTTTCAACGAACAGGTTGATAAGTTCATAAGAGGTGTTGTTTTTAAAGGATACTTTTTAGTAAAAAAAGGATTAGACTACAAAACCGCATTTGACTTTCCTGAAATAGATAACTACTTTAGGTATACAATAAATATCTCAAAGACAACGCTAATTTTAAGAGAAAACTTATCCAATTTAAAAGATTACTATAACAACGTCAAACTTTCCAGGTCTACCGCCGAAAAATCATTAATTTATCCACTACTAATTCTTTCATCAATTTTGGTTTTGCTTTTTCTTCTAAATTTTTGGGTTATTCCACAGTTTTCTACTCTTTTAGGATACGATATTAATCTTAACTTATCAACTTACATGTTGATAAGTATGTTGATATTTTTCTTCTTTGGGTTGATAACTTTCTGGATAGGCAAGGGAAACGATATTTTTTGGACAAAGATTCCGTTTTTAAAGTCCTTGTACAAGAATTACATACTTCACGAATTCACAAGGAACGTTAACTTACTTTTAAAAAGTGGTCTCACAATATACAACGCTTTAGAAATAGTCCTTTCTAACACGAATTCACAGTATATATCATCTACTTTCTTAACAGCCTATTTGGATATAGAAAAAGGGAAAGATCTTACCGAAGTTTTTTCAAAAATAAAAGACGTTAAAGAATTTTCTTTAACAATGAGCGTCTCAAAAAGGAAAGGAAATTATAAAGAGGTATTTGACTTCTTAGAAAACTATTATTATTCGTCTTTTAAAACCGCTTCAGATAAGATTATGAAAATGATCGAACCTGTACTTATAATATTTTTATCTGTAATAATTTTGAGTTTAGCATTTGAAATTTACTCCAATGTCTACTTAGGGGGGATAAAATTTGAAATGGGGGGTACATTCTAAATCTCATAAGGAAGGTTTCCTACTTATGGAAGTGCTAGTTTCTTTAGGTATCGAATTAATCTTGTTCTCGTCGATAGTTTTTTTCACTGTATATCCACTTCAAAAATACTTTTCATCTCTTACGGAAAGATTCATAGCTTCAGAGGTGGTGTATAAAACACGAAGCGCCTCTACCCATTACGGAGAGGATAACAACTTAAACGGAATCCTACGCTCTCAAATAGTACAGGGAAAATTAAAAATCGTGACTTATGATATAAGATACAGAATAGAAGATCAAAGTAGCCAAGATCTATTATGGAGCTTTGGAAAGATAGTCGGAAGGGGAGGCAGAATTGTAAACAGCGAAGGAAAAACCATATTCAACGTCGTTCCAGTCACGGGAGCGCTCACCAATCCATGATCTATCTTCAAGCCTTTGGAGGAAAATTATGATTAAGTTCAAATACAAAGGGAAAAAAGTATGTATAAATCATATTGATTGTTTTATTAAACCATTTGAAAATGAATTTCAACTGAGAAAAATATACTTCCAAGAAATAACGGATAAAAAAATCGCTTTTAAAAAGATTCATTCTTCTGATAAAGAATATTTCTTGGTAATCGATGCTATCGACTACAAAAAATCAAAAAGATCTTTATTCTTTGACACTATTCTACCGATTCAATCCATTCTTTTGAGA
This sequence comes from Petrotoga sp. 9T1HF07.CasAA.8.2, assembly GCF_002895585.1. Taxonomy (NCBI): domain Bacteria; kingdom Thermotogati; phylum Thermotogota; class Thermotogae; order Petrotogales; family Petrotogaceae; genus Petrotoga; species Petrotoga sp. 9T1HF07.CasAA.8.2. Next base: position 77,705 of record NZ_AZRI01000041.1, read on the forward strand.
AAAGTCTTAGAATTCAAAGAGGGTAGATACGTTTTAGGTACAGATTTTTACAATTATGAGTTCCTTAGAAACAAAGAATTCGCATTTTCGGGAATAATAGTTGACGAAAAACCAACATACTTTTTTAATAATCAAGAATTGAAGGAATTAGCAATAAAATATTTGGAGGATAAAAGAATTGTTCCTGTTAGAATCTAACGTTAGAAAATTTCTGAAATACACACTAATAACAATAATAATTATACTTTTCGTTCTTCTAGTTTTTGAAAGTTATGAGAAATATCAAGAATATCTGAATATCAAAAGGATACAAAACAACTTAAATTATACTTACAACAACTACCTTTACAAAGTTGCCAACCAAAGGATGGTCGTCGAGGAATTTTTTGATTTCCTAACAGATAACAACTTTTTTCTAATAGAATTCAACTACTCCTTGGCGAATGGACTAACAGCAAAAGTTGCAACATTTATGGAACCAACTCAGAAAATAAAGAGCAAGTACTCCATATCAGAAGTCTCTAAAATAAACATGGGATCCAATTATTACGTGGTTCTTGAAATTAAAGAACAAGGAGTCAACCAATGAAACGCTATCTATTTATTATTCTTTTGTTGATTATAACTTTAGTGTATATAAAAAATTATGAAATTGAATCACCGAACCTAAAATTCTCTCTCCATACCATATCAGAAGTAGAAAGCAACTTCTTATCAGAGCCTCTACAAAAAGAGTTAGAAAATATTTTATCTTCTGATCTTTTGTTGGAAAGTATGATTATAAAAAGAAATAACGATTCTTTTCTTGAACTTGGGGATAATTTTGACATCGCCGTATCCTTTTCATATCCTAATTTTGAGTATAGCCCTACGGATGCGAATAATAATAATAAATTATACATCAAAAGCTCAAACATTTTCAAGCCTTTAAAAATTGACTTATTAGATCTATGGTCACAAAAAGATAACTTGCCTAAATATCAAAAAGAAGGGGTAGAATTCTCAGGTTTTTTCATAGATTCAGAAGGAAGAAATACAGGGTTTGTTTATTTCTTCGATGAACTTATAAAGCTTTCCGCAGGCGATACATTGGGGGAAGATTTAGTATTGGCAATTTTCAATGATGGAATTTTAATTCTAACTGAAGATAAAAAACTATGTGTTCTCTAGTCAATTCAAATTTCTTTAATTTTCCCATCTCCACTAATAGTATCTGCAAGAAAAATTAACTTCATGTGAATTTTTATTTACTCTTTCGTTATTTTTTATCCATCTAAGAATATTCGAATTTCTTCAATCTCTCGCTTACGTATAATATGGCCTAATGCAGGTTTTATAGATTTTTCAAAATATGGTATAATTAAATTGACAAACAAAATCTAACAAAAAAGAGAGGCCAGACATGAACGAATTAGTGCACAATCCTCATGATCTATTCTTCAAACGAATTTTCAGTGACATAAGGATAGCTCGAGATTTCTTATGGAACTATCTACGTTTGCTGCTTTGTGCAAACTAATTTTTTAGATGATTTTGACTTTGAACTTGTTTTCGTGGATCTTAAGGGGCTTGCCTTTTGCTGGTTTATGTAAAAAAATCTTTTAAAACAAAATTAGGTTTTGGGGATCTTAAGGGGCTTGCCCCTTAATGTGTATGGCTACATATACATTCTGATGGAACACAAAAGCTACATTGAAGGGAAAGTAATCTTTCAACTGTTGAGATATATTACGAGCATCTGGGAAGAAAAATACGATCCCAAAACAAAAAAGGTACCAATAATAATACCGATGGTAATATACCATGGAAGAGAAATCTGGAACGTAGAAACGAATTTATCAAATATGGTGCAAGGGATAGAAGATTTACCAAATGAACTAAAAACATACTTACCTACATACCGATATGAAATATGTGATTTCTCGATCAAAAGGGAAAAAAGGATAATAGGATTAACAGCGATGAAAGTTGCAATAGAAGCAATGAGAGCAGGAACGGCAATGACCACAGAAGAGTTTAAAGAAAGATTAAGAAGGATATTTGAATACATAAAACAACTACCAGAAGAAGAGGTACATGAATGGTTTGAAGAGTGCATGATCTACTTACTAAACGTAAGGGAAGATGTAACGATAGAGGAGATATTAAAAGTACAAAAAGAAATAATGCCTGGAAGGGGTGAGATAGTTATGACGATAGCTGAAAAGTTGAGAAACGAAGGTAAATTAGAAGGTAAATTGGAAGGTAAAGTTGAAGGCAAACTTGAAGGCGAAAGAGAGTTCGCAATTAGAATATTAAGCAAAAGATTTGGTAACCAACTAACTGAAGAGATAAAAGACAAGATAAGAAAAGCGGATGAAAAAACGATAAACTACATAGGGGATAACTTGTTAGAAATAACCATAGAAGAACTAAAAAAGTTGTTGAAATAATGGGGTAGGAGGTAGATTAATTAATTTATCTACCTCCTTCCCGATTTTAGCTACATATTTTTCATGGCATTATATACTATGGCACAGAAATCAGAAAATGTCAGCAAATCGTAGGGTTTGAATTCTCCATCTTTTACATCCATTACCTCTAACGCAGTTACTATCGCTATGCTGTTTTTAGCTTCCTTATCAAGGTCATTGATATCTTTTGCCGGTAATATAAAGCATATATCCGAGTCTACAAGTTTACCATAACCCGCAGCTCTCGAAAGCCATAGGGCAATCTGGGCTCTTGTAACGGCATCGGATGGTTTTACATCCTCTTTTATCACACCTTGTTTCATTAAAGCTTTCAAGGCGATTCCTTCAGGCGTAGTTTCTACAGCCCCTTCCTCTGTTCTGGGCTCTGGCGTTGAATAATAATTTGGAATAAATGCCTTAGTAAGTATTAATGCAGCCTGGCCTACCGTCACATTTTCACTAACCTCTGGTACCGGTTGAGGCATAATACCTATATCAATGAAAATCTTTAAGATCTTCTCATTCTTATCTCCGATTACTCCAGTATAAGGGTCGACCTTTCCTCCTGGCATAGGCAAGGTTGATTCACCATATCCTACAAACTCACCCGTCTTGGCGTCTATCCCAAAGCCGTTGATATCGGAGAGTTGATAAACAGGAATCGGTTCCCCCACAGGATCTCCTGTATACTGATCTCTCGGTAAAGCAAAGGAGAGCTGAAGTTTTTGATACTGAGACAGCTTTACCTCGGCTTCTTCAATGGTAATAATTCCAGTAGTATCGATCTTCTCGATGTCATTGTACTTAATATTAAATCGAACTACCTTACCCTCGTTATCAACATTGACATTAACCGTATTAACGGGGTATAAGACTCCCTCTTGATACATGATGAAGTTAACTGTGTAGTTGTAATCTTTCCCAGACACAACCAACATGTTTTCAAAAGGAAGACTTACCTTGGATAAATAATCCTTTGCAATTTCCACTGCCTTTTCTATTCCTATACCATTATCGGCATCCGAGAAAGTCGGCTGATTTAACCCTTCGCCATAATTAAGGCTTATTATCTTCCCTGTCTCCACCTCAATTACTGAGTAAAAATTGATGTTGCTATCTTTATCCCCATGATTAGCAAAAATATTATATACGTTTATATTTTGGTCGTTATAGTTTTCCTTTATACTGATGTTTAGAGTGAATTTTTCTGGGTCATTACCCATGCTCTTCAGATATTCTTCCACAAAATCCTTTGCTTTCTTTTCATCCATTTTCCCCAGGGAAGACATTTTATTTACATTGGTTACCTTATACTCTTCCCTTTCGCCCATCTCAAAAGTCTGACCGGTGTAGTTTACGGGCTCCCCCGTTCTAGCATTAATCCCCATTGGCAAAGGATATAAGCCAGCGCTCTTGGCCGGAGCATACAAGAGCTTATTTTCGGGAGGGGAGTACTCTCTCCATATATCCTTCTGAACAAGGAAGGTACCCATTATTTGATCCATTTTCTCTAAAGCTTCATCTTCGCTCAGTAACCCATCGATGTCAACCTTAGATATGTCTGTCCAGTTAATGTAATAATTTGATACCTTTCCGGTTGTGGCATCAATACTTATATCTATCCCTTGGTTGATATCTATCCCGTCGTTGATACCACTTAGCTGTTCAATGTTTCTCTTGAAATGATAGGTATAATTTGTCTGCCCGCCTTTATAATAATAAAAACCATATTGAAAATCAGGGGCTTTGTCTATCTGGTCATACTTGTCGGGTGCGTATCTCTTTATGAAGTTTAAAGCATTGTCTTTGAGCTCATCCCTTGTGTAGTTTGGCACATTGCTATCTTCGCTGCCCGGATAATTGTTTTTGTAGTACCAATAGCTCACCAACTCACCGGTGGAGGCATCCACCATAGCAGTGACAGTTATTTCTTGATCCCAATAGTGAATATTCCAAGCCTCAGATGGTACATCGTACCTATAACTCAGGTCGGCATTAAACTTTGCCGCATCAATACCTGAGATCTCTGATACTAAGTTTTTAGCCTGCTGGGAAGAATACGTCGGCTCGACAGCAAAGACGCCCACCGCCAACATGCTTATGAACATAACAGTTGTAAGAACAACTGATAAAATATTTTTCATTGTTTACCATCTCCTCATATTTGCCTTCACTCCGAAGAGGATTCAAAGAAATAAATCTTCTTGTGGATAAATTATACAACATTCAAATAACAAAAAGTAAATCAAGTTCCAAGACAATAATTACTATCTAGCCATTATCCTATTTCGAGGACAATTAATTATGATCCCAAACGGATAGTAAGAATTCATACTCCATCCAAAGAAATAAGCGACTTCTTGCCTTAAGGAGATTAAAAACAATCACAAAATTACCTCAGCATTTCAAAGAATTTTTTCCTTCCATTAGTAGTATCTGCAAAAAAAATCAAAAAAAGAAATCCTCTAGGGGAAATGGGCCTCATAAAAAAAGAAATCCTTAAGGGGTGGTGGGCGGGAAAAGATAATCAAATAAGCTTCATAAATCGAAAGTAATTTAAAGACTAAGCTTCCAAAAAAACTTATCAAAAGACTTTTTTACCTTAGACTGCAAATTTTTATTTCTCCCTACAAAATGAGAAAAGATATATTATATATTTTTATATATTTATATTAATAATATAAAACCTTATAGGGTGTCCCAAAAATTGACCCACAACTGGGTCAAAATTTGACCCAAAACTGTCCCAATTTTTGACCCACCTTGTCCCAAAAACTGACCCACTAAAAATGGCGGCAGTTTTCATAAAAAAAGAAATCCTCAAAGGGGTGTGGGGGATCATAAGGGGCGAAGCCCCTTAATCCTCTGAGGGAGGAGGGTGGGAACAGATAATCAAATAAGCTTTATAAACAACGGAAATCTTAAAGGCTAAGCCTTTAAAAAAGGGATCAGAAGGGACAAAGTCCCTTCCACAAAGGGCGCAGCCCTTTAACTTTCCTCAAGCTTCTCAAGCTTTAAAAAAGGGATCAGAAGGGACGGAGTCCCTTCCACAAAGGGTGGCGGGTGGGAATAGATAAATAGTAAACAATTATTTACCACAATTTAAGTATTCTTACGGATACTATTAGTGGAGGTGAGAAAATGAAAGAAATAGTAGGACTAATCCCAGACCTTGTACAAATGGTGGAAGTACCTGGTAACGGCAAAAAGAAAAAAGAAATCGTCCTAAACGCAGTCAGAGAATTCTTAAAATCCATTGGAAAATACTCTCCGATCATGGATCTAATAATCTCCATACTCATCGACGGAGTAGTAGCGTTACTATTTCCAAAACCAGAAAAACCAGAAAAAGCATAAAATGATTTCTCTCCGGGGAAGCAAGGCAGCACAAACCAGGAAACGCCCCAGAAGGGGTCTAAGGAAATAAAAACACACAGGAGGTGGTAACACATGGCAATGAACTTAGAATCAAGAAAGGGAAAGATCGTCTGGATAAGCATAGTAGACGGAAAAGAACAAAAAAAGTATAAAACCTACGACTTATTCACAGACGTAGAAGCAGACATAAAAACCGCCTTACAAGGATTAGTCTCACTCTGTGAAAACACCAACGCTGTCTATTACTTCGACGAAAGCTACGAAATAATCTAAAAAGGGGGAAATAGCGAATGAGAAGATTAAGAATGAAATTCTATGACTCAGCAGAAGGAAAAAGCAAAACCCTATCAGTTGACGGAGTATTAGAAACACTAACGCAAGCAGAAATAGAACCAATAATGCAAAGCTTGATAGGCGTATTAGTACCAACAACCGCACAAGTAGACGAAGCAGAAATCGTTGAAACAACGACAAATGAAGTATTCAACCTCATTCAATAAAGGAACATACTCATGCCTCTTGACGGGGCATGAGTTTTTTGATATATTAGTATACGCACGTATAATTACTTTGTTTAAGGGGTGGCAGTCGCTTCCTTAAGCTTTTCATCCCTCAAATACATTTAGCTGATACCTTAGTTACCCGCTCTTTGAAAACCGTTAATCCTTTCTTTTACAAAATAAAAATTTAATAAATCTTGATTATAGTTAATTATTTACGTTTATGGACAATTAAAAGTGATTATTCGATAATTCCTCCCTTTTTCTTTGCTTTACTTTTTAGATATTTTGTGGTAGCATTATACAAACATTTTGCAATCGATTTCATAAATAACTACAAAGATACTATAAAAATTAAATTTTATACTATGAATTCGAATGCACAAGGAGAAAAACTATGAAAAAACAAGATTTTAAGATTCGTTATAGTGAAATAGCAAAACTAGCTGGAGTATCAAAAAGTACTGTTTCCAGAGTTTTTAATCACCCAAATAAAGTTTCAGAAAATACTAAGAAAATTGTTTTTGACGTGGTTAACAAGCTAAATTATCGCCCAAATATGATAGCAAGAAGCTTAAGAGTTGATAAAACTAATACAATTGGGATTATAATTCCAGACATAACTAACTCTTTTTTTTCAGAATTAGTAAAAGGCGTGCAAACCGAAGGACATAAAAATTCATACATGGTACTTATTGGTAACTCTTTTGAAAATGCAGAAATGGAAAATGAAATTGTTTATAGCTTTTTAAGTAGGAAAGTTGATGGCTTAATTATTGTTACTACCTCTTCTTATCCTAATTATTTAAAAGATTTATTTGTTCCAACAATATTCGTAGATCGTCTAATAAATGATATTTCATTTCCGCAAATTACAAGTAACAATGAAAAAGGTGGGTATTTAGGAATGAAGCACTTATTATTCGAAAAAAACCGAAAGAATATTTTAATTGTCCATGGCCCGCTCAAATTCAGTAATATTCCTAGAAGGTTAGAAGGTTGTAAACAAGCGTTTGAGGAATTCAACCGATTAAATTCTGCTGATCGCGAAACAGCTAAAATGGAAACATTAGAACTTTCAACGGTCAGCGTAAGAGCTGGAGAATATGTTGGAGATCACATTTTAAAAAATTCCACTGATTTTGATGCAATTTTCGCTTTAAGCGATCTTATTGCTATAGGAATATTAAAAAAGATTAAAAGATACAGGAAAATTGGAAAAGAAATATCAATATTAGGATATGATGATATAAAGGAAGATAAATATGTAGAACCAGAATTAAGCTCCGTGAAGCAAGAGAAAAGTGGTATGGGGAAGAGGGCTTTTAAACTATTTATGAGTGTATTAAAAGGTGAAAAATTAGAAAACAGTAACATTATTTTACCTGTAGAAGTAATGAAGAGAAGAACTTCGTAACAATGCTTACGAAATATAAAGAAAGCTTCTTTAACTCAAAAATTTTAATATTTGTTTCTTTAACTTTATTAGCTTAAAAGATGATTCTAGGATGGAGGTGATTGTTTATGAAATAACGAAATGATGAAATATGGTGAAATTATCAAAATTTAAAAAACTCATGAGGAGGTAAAAACATGAAAAAAAGTATTTTGATTCTGTTGGCAGTATTGATAAGTTTTAATCTATTTGCATGGAATGCTTTAGAAGGAACTGAAAATGTCCTTCCAGAGAAGCCCTATAAAGTAGCAGCTTTGTTGAAAACGTTGCAGAACCCCTTTTGGGTAGCAATGAGAGACGGTTTACAAGAAGAAGCAGAAAGGTTAGGAATTCAACTTGACGTTTATGCAGCTCAGACAGAAAACGATATGTCTGGACAATTAGCTATTATGGAATCAATAGTTCAAAAAGATTACGATGCAATACTTTTTGCTCCTATAACCCCAACAAATTTAATCCCCGCAATAGTTGAAGCAAATAAAAAAGGAATTGTGGTTGCTAATTTAGATGCCGCAATAGATTTTGAAAAATTGAACCAAGCCGGAGGGCATGTTGTTGGATTCGTTTCAACTAACAATTATAATGTTGGGAAAATGGCCGCCCAGTATATTGCTAATTTGATAGGTGAAGGAGAAGTTGCAGTAATTGAAGGAATAGCAGGTGAAGTATCTAGCGAAAATAGAAAAAATGGATTTTTAGATGAGATAAAAAAATATGAAAATATAAAAGTAGTTTCAGTTCAACCTGCTAATTGGGACAGAATGAGAGCTTTAGATGTTGCAACCAACATGCTTACGTCCTTCCCCAATATAAAAGCAATATACGCCTGTAATGATACTATGGCATTGGGAGCTGCACAAGCTGTGTTTAATATGGGCAAATCTGGTAAGGTTCATGTAGTAGGAACAGATGGCATTCCAGAGGCCTTACAAGCTGTGCAAAGTGGAAGAATGAGCGCAACTATAGCTCAAGACCCAGCCGGGATAGGGGTTGCTACATTACGTGTTGCTATTTTTACGTTAAATGCAATGAATGGAGAAGTTCCAGCTCAACTAATAACAAAATAGCTATAAAAAAATTTTCAAACAATGGGGGGGGTAACCTCCCATTGCTTTAGTAAGTATTTTCAAGAAAAAAAGTTTTTCCAATGGTTTCTTGTATTTCCTCTCCATTAATCAATAAGGAGGATCGTTATGAGAGAAAATGTTGTGATGAAAGTAGTGAACCTTACTAAAGACTTTCCTGGAGTGAGAGCATTAGATAACATTAATTTTGATTTATTAAAAGGAGAAATTCATGGGCTAGTTGGCGAAAATGGTGCAGGTAAATCAACATTAATTAAAATTTTAAGTGGTGTTTATCAGCCTTCTTCAGGTGAAATGTTTATAAATGAACAAAAAGTGGAACATTTAACCCCTCTAAAATCTAAAGAATTTGGTATATATGTTGTTCATCAGGAATTAAGCCTTATTAATACACAAAGTGTAGTAGAAAGCTTTTATTACCCAAGAATTGCATCAACAAATAGTTTTATCAATTGGAATAAAATGAGAGAAGAAGTCTCAGATTTTCTAAAATCTTTAAAAATAGATATAGACATTGAGGAGAAAGTAGGGATTTTACCAATAGGTAAAAGACAATTATTAGAAATTGCCAGAGCTTTTTTTTATAATTCAAAAATAATTTTATTAGACGAACCCACATCGTCATTGAGTGAAAATGAAATATGGAAACTTTTTGAAATCATTTCTAATTTAAAACAAAAAGGTGCTTCTATAGTCTACATATCTCACAAAATTGACGAAGTAATGGAAATTGCAGATAGAATTACAGTATTAAAAGACGGTAAAATAACTAATCAATTTAATAAACTTGAGGCATCAGTTGATAAAATTGTTAACAGTATGGTTGGAAAAAGCTTGAGTTTTAAGTATTCAAGCCAAGATGACCTAAAAAAACTGAAGAACAGTAGACAGAGAAACGAAAAGAAATTAGCGCTTTTAAAGGTAAATAATCTTAACAATGGGAAAGAATTAAAAAACATTTCATTTGAAGTTGAAAAAGGGGAGATTCACGGATTTTTTGGTGTGATTGGTTCGGGTAGAACAGAATCAATAAAATCAATAATCGGAGCCAATATTTTAAAATCAGGTAAAATTTCATTTCAAAATAATGAAGTGAAATTTAAAAGCCCTTATTCTGCTTTAAAACATGGAATAGCTTATGTAACTGAAAATAGGAGAGAAGAAGGGTTGATATTCACCCTTGATTTAAAAAACAATATCTCACTTGTAAGATTTAACAAAGAAAATAAACAATTTATTGATTTCTATCTAGAAAGAAAAATAGCTCTTGATGCTATAAAGATGTTCAAAATAAAAGCACGTTCAATATCCACTGGGGTTAGAGAACTAAGCGGTGGAAACCAACAGAAAGTTGTAATTGCTAAATATTTTTTCGCTAATCCAAAATTATTGATTCTCGATGAACCTACTAGGGGAATAGATGTAGGAGCAAAAGAAGAGATTTATCGTTTAATATTTGATCTTGCCAATTCGGGGATCACCATTCTTTTAATTTCTTCTGAATTACCCGAGATAATGATGCTCTGCGATAGAGTTACTGTTTTTAAAAATGGAAAAACCATAACTACTTTAGATTTAGACAAAGTCAGTGAAGAAGAGATTTTGAAGGCTGCTACAGCATAAATTATTTTTTAAGTTTCATAAACATCCAAATTATACGAGGAGGAAAATCTGATGAAATTTTTTTCAAAAAAATTTTCTTATGATAAAAAATTTAATTTTTCAAAATTTTGGGAAAAATTCGGAACATTAATAATACTCTTATCTTTAATTATTATTTTTTCATTTATGTCCCCATTTTTTTTCACTGTAAACAATCTAGTACAAATACTAGTTCAATCTTCAATTTTCATGCTTATAGGAATGGGAGAACTATTCGCTATCTTAACTGCAGGAATTGATTTGTCAGTAGGTTCTATATTAGCCTTAACAGGCGTATTCACTGCAAAGTTAATGACTTTAGGAATACCTATTTGGATATCAATATTAGTTGGGATTCTGATAGGGGCTTTGTTAGGATCTTTTAATGGTATGCTGGTAGCTTTTACTGGGTTGCACCCTTTTATAATAACTCTGGGAACAATGAATATTTATAGAGGAATAACTTTAGTTATAACTGAAGCAAGACCTATTTTTGATTATCCTTTTGAATACAATAATATATTTTCTGGTAATATCTATGGTATACCTAATCTTTTAATTATAGTAGCAATAGTAGCTTTAATAATTTACCTTTTCACCAAATATACCACATGGGCAAGAAATATTTATGCTCTTGGTGGAAATCGAGAAGCAGCATGGTTAAGTGGAACAAGAATCAACTTAACTACAATCTTAGCATTTACTTTGTCAGGGCTTTTAAGTGGGATAGCAGGTTTATCAATGATTGCAAGAGTTGGGGCAGCTGAACCTTTAGCAGGTTCGGGATACGAATTGTTTGCAATAGCTTCTACAGTAATTGGCGGAACAAGTTTTTTTGGAGGAGTGGGAAATGTTCCTGGTACTTTATTGGGTGCAATAGTAATTGGGGTTATAAACAATGCTTTAAATATATTTAATGTTCCAACTTTTTATCAACAAATTCTTACAGGTGTCATAATTATCGCAGCTGTGTACGCAAATAAAGTAATAATTAGAAGGGGTGAATAATTTATGTCAATTCTTTTTTCTGCTTCAGTTATGTGTGCTGATTTTACAGATCTGAAAAATCAATTAAAAAAATTAGAAGAAATAGGAATACACCGTTTGCATTACGATATTATGGATGGGATATTTGTACCAAATATAACTTTAGGCATTGATATGATTAGAGACATAACCAAAGTTTGTTCTTTGCCTATAGATGTTCATCTCATGGTTACGGAACCTGCAAATTTTTTGGAAATGTTAATAAAATATAAGATTGATTCAATTAGCTTCCATGTAGAAAGTAACCCAAATGAAGCCTTTAGAATGGTAGATTGGCTTCATGATCATAATATTAAAGCGGGAATAGCTATATCCCCTATCACACCAGTATCCCAGATTGAGCTAATTTTAGGAAGGGTTGATATTATCACGGTCATGACCGTAGATCCTGGCTTTGCTGGGCAACACTTTATTCCTGTTGTTTTAAAAAAAATTGACGCCTTAAGAAAAATTCGGGAGGAAAATAATTTTAAATATACAATAATGGTAGACGGCTCCGTCAATCTAAAGACTATACCTGAAATAATGACACATTCACCTGATATTCTAATTTTAGGTAATTCAGGATTGTTCGGAGATTCTGAAGGATTAGAAGCAGCATATAAGAAGATACTTACTTTACCGGAGGTGAAAACATCTTTATGATTTTAGAAAATGATTTTTCTTTCTTTGATTGGGAGTATTTACAACTAGAAAAGCCAACAGATATTTATGTAAAAAAACTAAGTAATATGAAAGAGCAATTCATAGATAATTCGGTTGTTTTGAAAATTTTAAGTTCGGCAGATCTTGTTTTATACAAAGTAGAAAAATTTGAACCAGAAAAGGGAAAAGGAAATTTAATTTTCAGCGTGACCTCCTTGTACCCTGGAACAGTTGGAAGAGAATATTTTTTTACCCAGGGACACTACCATCAGAATGATTTTGCAGAAATTTATATTTGCCTAAAAGGAAAAGGCCTATTATTGCTTAAAGATAAAAATAATGAGCAGGTTTATAATTTTGAAAAAGGATCTATTAGTCACATCAACTCAAACTTCGCTCATAGAGTGGTCAATATAGGGGATGAAATGTTAAAATTCATTTCCGTTTATAATGTTGATGCAGGTTTTGATTATGAAAAAGTGATAAAGGAAGGAGGCTTTTCTACTAAAATTGTAAAAAGCGAAAATAGTAAAAGCTATAAAATTGAGACTTTATAAATAAATAATTTACGAAAATTTTTAATTTCTAGAGTTTTAGTTTAAACCTAATTTGATAATTTCTAATGATGATAAAAATATGAATGCCCACTTCAGAAATAGGCAAAAGCAACGATTGACTAAAAGTAAAATTAGTTAAGGCAAGAAGAAAAAGAACTAAAATATTGGATAATTATCCAAATTGCTCTTTGAAAATTGAGATAATTCTTCAAAAAATCGAAAAGTAGTTAGAATTGAAGAATTTTTTTGGAAAAATACGCACGAAAAAAGTATAGTTAATGAATAACCGTTCATTTGGGAAGTATTGAAAAGGATTTAATCTTTCTAAAGAAACAAGCTAAGAAGCAGTTTCATAATCACCGCTTGAATCATATGCGGCATCAGCTAAGAAGTTAAACCCACTGAGATCCAAACACTTAACAACCTTTTCCAAAAGGACCAAAGCATAATTCTTGACATGATGGCAAGCAGGGGAAACAACGGTGAAGATAGGGACGTTGATCTCCTCTTTGATACCTTTAAGAACGGTAAAAACGATAACCTTATCCAAATAAGAAGGAGCAAACTCCTTCTTAAAGGAAGAGAAAGTAGCTTCAGAAGGAACGTAGTTGATAATAGGATCGAAACCTATGCATTTAGCAAAGGAAGGGGTACTCTTAAGGAAGTGAATCAACTCCCTTACTGTAAACCCTTAACCTTCTGAACGAAGATAGCTTTAAGTAAAGCTCGACGGGAGTACCCTGTTCTGCCCATCTTATTATTGAAATCTGGGACAACAGACCAATCGATCATATCGATTAAATCAAGGAGATATTTAAATTCAGAATGTTCTTTCATATAATCAGAGTAGACGAAATCGAAGTACAGTTGAGAAGAGTTACCGAATAATGACAATTGAATGACCTCCTTACGAGATAATAAAGATAAGGTATCAAATAAATTATACAGTGAGGAGGTAAAAGTACAATATTGAAGGTATTAAAAGTTGGTTACAATGCATGTTTTAGAGTTTCTAAAGACGATAAAGTATTAATTATTAGGAGGTACTAATAATGGCAGTTCTGGTTTTTGATATAGGTGGGACAAAAACCGCTTATGCTAAGGTCAATACTTATGATGATATAGAAGACTTTAATATGGTTGAAACAAGAACTATTTATAATAATGTTGAAGATTTTCTCGTAAATATAATTAATAAGTTTCTTTTGAAGAATTCTGATATCGAGGGTGTAGCAATTGGTATACCGGGTACGGTTGATTACATTGACAATAAAATAATATCATGCCCTAATGTAAGTGTACTTGACGGCTTGAATTTATCAAAATTGATTGGAGAAAAGGTAGGTATCCCCTTAATAGTGAGTAGAGATGTTAATTTTAGCATTTTAGCTGAACATATTAAAGGATCGGCAAAAGATGTAATGAATGCATTAGGGATATTTGTAGGAACAGGATTGGGAGCAAGTATATTAATAAATGGGAAAATCTTTTTAGGGAGTCATGGTGTGGCTGCAGAGTTGGGACATATTTATTACCCAAAAGGAGAAAATAAAGTCTGTCAATGTGGAAATATTGATTGCGTCGAACTTTATGCCTCAGGAAAGAGTTTAAAAGAAAAAAGTATTCTTTTTAGAAATAAGTTTAATAAAAAAATCTCTGAAAAAGACTATTTTATTTATAAAGATCCTGAATGGCAAAAAGAAATTTATTCATTTATAGAAGCTCTTAGTTTTAGTATTTCCACATTTGTTAACTTGATTGATCCGGAGGTGGTCGTGATCGGTGGAGGAGTTTCAAAAGCTAACGGATTCCCTTGGGAAGTAATAATTAATAAAACTAAAGAAAAACTAAGGAAACCTTTACCCTATAGAAAAGTTTCTTTTAGGGAGGCAAAAATGGATTATAAAGAATCATTGATAGGAGGATATTCTTTTTTTCACCAGATATTAAAAAACCAATGACTAATTTTTTTAAATTAATTTAATATTTTCCTCATGTTTTTTTAATCTAATTTAATTAAATCCATTTTTTAGATTGACACTTACCGAAGAAACAACATTACGAATAAATTCCAAAAAAAAGGAAAAATCAAACGGTTAATTAATTATTTCGGTGTTATTTAATCATGCTACATACCTAAAAATTATACATAGGAACCATTGTGGCCGTGGTAAGAGAAATTCTTATAAAAATTGCAAATGCAAAGTATGGGTAATTAGTTTAAAACGGCGTGTTAGATCATAATTAATTGTCGTTGAAATAGGGTAATAGTTAGATAGTATTTATGTTTTTGAACTTGATTTGTTTTTTGTTAGTTGAATGTTGTATAATTTATCCACAAGAAGATTTATTTCCTTGAACCCCCTTCGGGGTGTTTCTTCTCTCAATTTTACCATGTTTAAAGTTTCGTATGTTTTCTTTAGTTGAGATTTAGTTTTTTCGTTAACAGTATTGCTTTCAAGCAACCGTTGGTATGGAGTCTTAGGTTTCTCGTATTCTTTTTTTATTGTTTTACCCTTGTCGTTCTTTACTTTGTTTTTTAGTTTAAAGTTAGCTATGAAGAAGTTATCAAGTAAGTCTGCTTTGCTGTAAATCTCGTTGAGCAGACTTACTTCTTCTTCACTCTCATACCTGAAATACCCTACCAATTTTCTTACCTTATCCCCTAGATAATTCCCAACATTTCCACAATATCACTTCATGAATAGATTCATGTTTTTTTCTTGCCTCCTTCCAAAAGAATCAAGGATATGATAACATTTCAAAGACATCAAATTATGATCTACCAATCTTTTTCACGGACGTCTAATATGATCTAATGTGGGGACGTTATATGAAATTGAATTTCTAATATAATAAAAATCGGAGGTGATAAAAATGGCAAAATTCTGTCAAAGGTGTGGTAAGAGGCTCCGTTTTTCTACTAAAGGTGTGCTTTGCAGAGATTGTGAAACGGAAATAGAAAAAGAGATATTAGCAACAAAGAGCTTTACCGAGCAGCAAATGGAACTTCTTAAAAAGCAGGACAAACGATCATTGATTGAGTTGTATTCTAGAATATACGACCAATTTGAAGCTGACAAAGAACTTGAAGAAGAAGAAATAGAAACCTTACGAAAGATGCAAGAGGCGTTCGGTTTAACAAACGAAGATATTGAATTTGACGATCGTATCAGGCCCTACATTTATGTGAATACAATAAGAAAAGAAGGAAAGTTGCCGTCTGTAGACTTGCATATAGAAGGTGGTAGTCAAGTGATTTTAAAGAAGAAGGAAATTGTGCATTTTGCGGATAAAGCCATCCTTTATGAAATGAAATCAATTAACTTGGGTTATAGTGGAGGGTCGCAGGGCGTAAGTTTTCAGATTGCAAAAGGTGTTCGTTATAGAGTAGGGGCTCATAGAGGACATATGGTAAAAGAGGACCGGCTTGTTAAAACATCGATGGGGGTTCTTATTATCACGAATCAGAGACTTTTTCTGCATCCTTTCCCTGGTTATAAACCGTTAAGCATCCCCCTAAATAAGATTTTATCTTACCAATGCTACAATAATGGGATTGAAGTATATAAAGAGGGTAGAGAAAAAGGCTATTTCCTTTCTATGAACAAAAGCGGCTCAGTTGAGGTATTTGGACTGTGCCTCGGATATTTATTAGGATAGTGAAACAGTGTAATCCTCTTTCGTTAACAGCGTTTACATAGCATAAAAGGTTTATGCCTAATGGCATTTATTAAAATTTTTGCTTTGTAAAAACTTCTTGGTTTTCTTCCAAAAAGTATGAGTAGAAAAAATAAAATATGAACAAATAATTAAATAATCTGGTATCATTTGGAGGAACATCAAATATACCAGATAAGAAAGAATACCTAATAAATTCTTGAAACAGATATTGAATATAACAAAGCCAGCCTAGATAGCAAAGATAATATTTTATAAATTCCATATTCTTAACCTATTAAGTGGACAATTTTATAAAGCGAGAATCATAAAGGATAAACCAAGTACCATTATTTTCGTAAGAGAACTAAAAAAGGATCGGAAGATAAACTTGGGTATGGAACCGGGTAATTAAAAAACACAAGTCCAACAAAATCACCATTTATTTAACCTATTAAAGCTTTTTATTTATACAAGGGAAGATGTAACGATAGAGGAGATATTAAAAGTACAAAAAGAAATAATGCCTGGAAGGGGTGAGATAGTTATGACAATCATGGGCGTTTTTCAATTAAAAATTTTTTACTAGCTTTAATAAACTTTTCTCTTTCCTGAGTTTGACAGTTACATAAATGTAAGAATTATAAAACAGGCATGAATAAATACAAAAAAGTGTTTTTCGCTTTCTCTGTTTTTCAAAAGTGTCACTACATATCTTTCTTTTCTTTTGTTTATGAGGGTTTGCACAGTAATTTAATTGAATATTTTCTTTTTACTCTTATTTCTTTTTACCAAACGCCTTCCAATGGTTGATTAAATAACCTTTTCGATTAGTAAGTTCAATATAAAATCATTATCTTCAAAGGAATGTTCCCTTCTCTATTTTTATATTCTGGAAACATAATTCTCTATATTCTGGCAACATAATTTTGTTAAAATTTGCATCAATTATATAAAATTAATTCAAGGTAGGAGGCCCCAGATTTGATCAAAGTAGAGAATATCAAAAAATACTATGGAAAATACCTCGGAGTAGAGGACATTAGCTTTAACATAAAAAAAGGTGAAATATACGGCCTTATAGGTCCTAATGGTGCTGGGAAAACAACGACTATAAGAGCTATGATGGGTATGATTTCAATTGATGAAGGGCGAATTACAATTGGGGATAAAAGCATCCCACACGACTTGAAGCATATAAAAAATAAAATTGGTTACCTCCCTGGAGAAGTCAATTTTTATGAAAATATGAGAGTAAAAGATTTTTTTGATTTTAACGATAGATTTTATAAAAATATTGATAAGAAATATGAAAAAGAGCTAATAGATCTATTAGAACTTGAAACAAACAAAAAGTTCAAAGAACTTTCAATGGGAAACAAGAAAAAAGTTGGAATAATACAAGCCATTGTACACAGACCCGAGTACATAATTTTTGATGAACCTACCAACGGTTTAGACCCTCTTTTGCAGCATAAATTATATAATATTTTAGAAAAAGAAAAAGAAAGAGGCGCTACAATTCTTTTTTCATCACATATTTTATCGGAAGTTGAAAAAATTTGTGATAAAGTAGGGATAGTAAAAAAAGGCAAAATAATAAAAGAAAGTAATATTGAAGAGATCTCTAAGGTATCTAAAAAAACAATAACAATCTACAAACTCAAAGAAAGAAATAAATTCAATGATTTTGAAATAAAAGAACAGACGGATTCTTTTATAACTTATCTAGTAAAAAATGATGATTTAAATAGTTTTTTTGAAATTTTATCTAAATGTTCATATGAAGACATTGAAATTAAAAGACCGTCTCTCGAAGAAATATTTATCGATTATTACAGGAGTGATGAAGAATGAACTTCAATTTATTAAAAAAAGAGCTTAAATTCACATATAAAAATACAATATTATGGTCACTGTTGTTTGTTTTATTTACCGGTATGTATATACCTATGAGTAATCAAATCCTTTCCCAGTCTAATAATGTATTAGAACTAATTAATAATATGCCCAAATTTTTACTCGAATCTTTCAACTTTAGCGAACAAATATTTACTAAACCAGAAGGCATATTCGGGTCAGAAGGTATGAGCTTTGTTTATTTATTAGGAGCTGTTTTTTCAGCGATGCTTGTGGGGAAAGTTTTTGCAGATGAATATGAAAAAGGAACCATAGAATATTTGAGCGTAAAACCAATAAGTAGATCAACTTTATACATAACTAAATTCACGAATATAATGATAAATATATTATTTTTAAACATTATTTTTACCCTTTCAGTTGTTTCTATGTACGCTATTTTTATGGAATATGAATATAATCCAGAAATATTGTTAGCTTTTGGAATATATTCGCTCACAGTACAAATATTTTTCTCTTCAATTTCTGTGATAATAAGCATACTCACCCAAAACAATTCTTCAAACTTGGGTATCTCGCTTAGTATACTAATTTTCATGTATTTTGGAGATACTATGGCAAAGACTATAGAGGCAACAAGTTGGATAAAATACTTCAGCATATTTAATTATATTCCTTTGATGGAAACCGTTTTAGAAGAAAAAATCTTTTGGGTAAATTCATTAATAATTTTACTAATATCTTTTGGAATATATTATTTTTCTTATTACCTATTCAAAAATAAAGATATTAATGTATGAAACTTTCAATGTTTTGTATATTTTCCAAATCCTTCAAACTCTGAAGAGTCTGAGCAAGTTCGGGATATTCCATACAAAGCCGAGAAATCTCATCCAAATCGACACCGGCATTCTCGTAAACCACAGGAGGAACCTTAGAACCACGAGAAACTATGTAATTTTTATTGAAAGAACCATTGAAAAAGCAAGAATAATTCTCACCAGAATCTCTAAACTTCTTAACCCATTTTTGGATATTTCTGACAGGGATGTTGTGAGTTTTGCTAAGTTGAGAACAAGAAACGCCTTTTTCGACATGCTCTTTAACAACGTTGGCCTTTAACTCTGGAGGGTAAGACTTCACAAAAATCACCTCTTTTAAGAATTTATATTTATATCTATTTTACTACCATGCCCCTCAAAACCCCAAATCTCATGAGGACCACTTGTGGCATTTTCCAATTAAAAATTACTGCTAATTTTGATGAATTCTTCCATCTTGCTATGGCTAAACAATTTTGACTTCTTCTTACTTATCGTTTATTCCTATTTATTATTCTCAAGAAAAAGAACTTTCAGTCTGAAAATCTCCAAAATGATGCTTAAATATAATGTTTTAAATGTATTTCCAAAAAATACGAAATATTATTATAACCACTAAAAATTTATGGTAAATGTTATTTTTTATAGTATTATAGCATTTTTCAGAACATAGAACTTATAACAAGTGCCATTGCCAACGTTTCTGGATCAAATCATAATAAAAACACCAAAGGAAAATATCTGTTTATTAAAATTCTCTAATAAAAGTTAATGCGTGATTATTATTAATATTACATAATATATGTGAGAAGGTGGTAAGTTTGAAATTAAAAGTAGTTGGATATTGGGGTGCTTATCCAGAGCCAGATTCAGCCACTTCATGTTATATTGTTTCAGATAACAATTCAAAAATTGTTATAGATATGGGTTCAGGAAGCCTCTCAAAATTGATGAAATATGAAGACATAAATAAAATAAATGACGTTATAATTAGTCATTTTCATTATGATCATTTTGTAGATGTTTATCCGCTGCAGTTTAACTCAATGATCCAACAAGATATAGGAAACAGAAAAGATCCTGTTAAAATCTATACTCCATATGACCCCCTATATTCTGAAGCTATGAATTATAAAACGTTCACAAAAAATATTTTCTATAATCAAGGTTCAGTTTTCAATATAAACGGTTTTATCACAACATTCTTAAAAACAAATCATGTCATAGATTCTTATGCTGTAAAACTAGAAAAAAGTGGAAAAACTTTGGTTTATACAAGCGATACAGCATGGTCAGACGAATTAGTAGAGTTTTCTAAAAATGCTGATTTATTAATTAGCGAAGCAAGCCTTTTTGATGAAATGAAGGGTAAGGTAGAAGGCCATCTAACCGCAAGCGAAGCTGGGAAATTGGCATATTTAGCAAATGTAAAAAAACTTCTTCTAACTCATTTCCCACATTTTGGCGTTATTGAGCTACTTAAAAAACAAGCTTCAAAATACTACAAAAAAGAAATTATTTTAGCGGAAGAAAATTTAACTATAGAACTTTAGACACTTTATAAAGAAAAAAATTTTGAAAATGGGAGGTGGTTTTTATTGGGATTATGGAATACGATAAGATGTCGCATGTTTCAGAGAATAAGTAAAAAAGAGTTTTTAATACTAAAAAATGCATAAGGAGAAGAAGTATTTTGTAAAAAGCTTTTTATAATCATGATTTAATAAGTGTTTTAGAGTTTCTAAATACAGAATATAAAACTCTGGTAGGAGGGCTAGCATGAAAAAAATTAAAACGATTCTCTTGTTTGTACTGATTATGATTTTGACTGTTAACATCTTTTCAGCAAATGAACCAAAGGGAGAGGCCATATATGGGGGAGAGGTGGTTGTTGCAGTTCCTCAAGATCCCGATTATCTAGATCCTCACAAAGCAGCTGCTTCAGGTACTGAGGAAATGATGTTCAATGTTTTTGAAGGACTTTTAAAACCAGATCCTAAAGGCGGAGTTAGGCCTGCCGTTGCAGAAAGCTATGAAGTGTCAGAAGATGGCTTGATTTACACTTTTAAAATTAGAGATAATGTGTATTTCCACAATGGAGAAAAAGTTACGTTAGAAGACGTTAAATATTCTTACGAAAGGCTGATGGGGGTATATGGCGAAGTACTTTCATCTGAATTTGAACAATATGTTGAAAGCGTAAAAATTATAAAACCTGATAAAATAGAGTTTAAACTCAAAAAAATTAATACTGAATTTTTATACAATTTTACAGAAGCAATATTACCAAAATCAAACGATGGTAAACACAACACTAATCCAATTGGTACAGGTCCATTTAAATTTGTTGAATATTCACCAGGACAAAGAGTAGTGTTGGAGAAATTTGATCAATATTGGGATGAAAATTTGCCTTACTTAGACAAAGTAGAATTCAGAATAATTACTGACCCGCAAGCTTCGCTAATAGCCTTTAAAGCTGGAGAAATAGATATGATTCCAAGGCTTGGTACAGAATACATAAATCTTATTGGAAATAACGGATATACAATAAGCGGAGAACAAAATATGGTACAAATATTTGGACTAAATTTA
Organism: Petrotoga sp. 9T1HF07.CasAA.8.2; assembly: GCF_002895585.1. Lineage (NCBI taxonomy): Bacteria > Thermotogati > Thermotogota > Thermotogae > Petrotogales > Petrotogaceae > Petrotoga > Petrotoga sp. 9T1HF07.CasAA.8.2. The sequence goes on from NZ_AZRI01000041.1 coordinate 99,403, forward strand.
CAAAGAAAGCCCTTTGACGATGTAAGAGTTAGAAAGGCGATGAGTTATGCTATTGATAAAGATCTTTTGATTCAAGCAGTTGCAGGAGGTTATGGAACCAAACTTGGCTCTAATATGTCACCCGTTATGGAAAAATATTTCAAAGAAGGTTTAGCTGATAAGTACTCACCTGATATAACAAAGGCAAAAGAACTATTAACTCAAGCAGGTTACCCAAATGGTTTTGAAACTACCATAACTGTACCTTCAAATTATAAATTCCATGTTGATACGGCACAGGTACTCGTAGAAATGTTAAAACAAATTGGAATTAATGCCAAAATTGAACAGGTTGAGTGGGGAGTATGGTTAGATAGAGTATATGCTGGACGAGATTATTACTCCACAATAATAGGATTCACAGGAAAACTTAGTCCTTACGACATATTAAAAAGGTATATGAGTGACTATTCCAGAAACTTTTTTAACTACAACAACCCTGAATACGATCAAATAATGCTAAATGCTGTAAAAGAAACAAATATAGAAAAACAGATAGAATTATATAAAGAAGCACAAGTTATATTATCAGAAGATTTACCAGCTATATTCTTAATGGATCCAAACTTTATAGTAGCTTTACAAAATGATTTGGCAGGATACACCTTTTATCCATTATATATACAGGATATGTCAGTAATACATTATGTAAAATAAGGGTGATTTGATTTGCTATATTATATTAGAAGAACTTTTACCATGGTCGTAACAATTTTTATAGTAAGCCTTATAACATTTTTTGCTTTTCAAATTATACCTGGAGATCCTGTCCTTTCAAAATTGGGCATGGATGCAGACCAAGCACAAATAGATGCCTTGACAAAAGAATTAAATTTAGATCAGCCAGTCATCAGGAGATATTTTTCCTGGGTGACTGGTATTTTTAAGGGTGATCTTGGTGTGTCCATAAGATATGATAGAGAAGTAATAGATATGATAATTTCAAGATTACCGGTTACTTTTTCTCTAACAATTATTTCAATGTCATTAGTACTCGTTTTTGGCATACCAATAGGAATTCTTTCCGCAAAATATGACAAAAAGGCTTCTGGTTTTTTTATTAATTTTATAACTCAAGTGAGTATGGCTATACCTTCTTTTTGGACTGGCATATTACTAATGTATCTTTTTGGTTTGATACTAAATTGGATCGCGCCTGGAGCCTATACCCCTTGGTCGGAAAATCCTTTCGAAGCTTTTAAATCATTAATCCTACCTTCCGTTGCAATAGCGATACCCAATATAGCTGTAGTTGTGAGATATCTCAGAAACACTATTTTAGAACAGAAAAATCAAGATTATACCAAAACGGCTTTTTCAAAAGGGGCCAAACCGGGTTATGTTTTAACAAAACATATTTTGAGAAACGCTCTTATACCAGTTACCACCGTTTTAGGGATGATAACTGCCGAAATATTGGCAGGAAGCATAATAATAGAACAGGTTTTTAGTCTGCCTGGTGTTGGAAGCCTTTTAATAAATGCAATTTCAACTCGTGATCTTCCATTAGTTCAGGGCATGATCCTTTATTTTTCAATTTTAATTGTACTTATTAATTTTATAATAGATATTATTTACAAACTCATAGATCCGAGAATTAAATATACTTAAGGAGACTCCAAATGAAAAAAAACACAAATTTTAAAATTGGATTTTTCATTGTTTTATTTTTGTTTATTTTGATGTTAATAAGTCTTTTTTATACTCCATACGACGTTACTCAAATGGATTTTTCAAATAAATTAAAAGCTCCATCTTGGGAACATATCATGGGAACTGATAATTTTGGAAGAGATATCTTCAGCAGAATTATGGTTGGTTCTCAAACGGCTTTTTTTGTTGGGGGTTTGGCTGTTGGAATCGGATTATTTTTTGGTGTTATTTTAGGGGCTATTTCAGGATATTTTGGTGGCATTATTGACGAAATCATAATGAGAATTATGGATGCTATGATAGCATTTCCGGGAATACTTTTTGCTTTGATGTTCGTTGCTATTTTTGGTGTGGGTATAACAAATACTATAATAGCCATAGGAATAATGGCTATCCCAAATTTTGCAAGAATTGTTAGAGGAAGTTTTATGCAGCATAAACAATTTGATTATGTCAAAACCGGTATCGTCGCTGGGGCATCCTCTTCAAGAATCATATTTTTCCATATATTGCCAAATGTTTTATCCCCCATAATAGTTGCATCATCTTTGGGCTTTGCTACAGCGGTTCTCTCAGAGGCAGCTTTAAGTTATCTGGGGTTAGGAGTACAACCCCCCTACCCAAGTTGGGGAAGAATGTTAAACGAATCTCAAGTTTATTTAACTACAGCACCTTGGTACGCTCTTGCACCTGGTATCATGATTACTTTAACAGTTTTGGGATTCAATTTTCTTGGAGATGGGCTTAGAGAGCTCTCAGACAAAAGGAATTGAGGGATATAAATGTCAAATAGTTTATTTTCTATCGAAAATCTCACAATCAGTTTTGAAAATGAAAAAAAGAAAATTATTGCTGTTAACAACGTCTCATTTGATATAAATAAAGGTGAAATTGTTGGATTAGTTGGAGAATCTGGTTGTGGTAAAACGATTACTTCTTTAAGTGTAATAGGTCTTTTACCTAACAGTGCCATCTTAAACTCAGGAAAAATTCAATACAATAAAAAAGATATTTTAGCCATGGAAGAAAAAGAAAAAAGAAAACTCCGAGGAAAGAAAATCTCGATGATTTTCCAAGAACCAATGACATCGTTAAACCCCTTGTGGAGATGTGGAAAGCAAATAGGTGAAGCGATCAAGCTTAATAATAAAATAAACAAAAAAGTACTTAAAAATAGAGTTTTAGAAATAATAAAAAATGTAGGGTTGCCAAATCCAGAAACTATATATGGTAAATATCCACACGAGCTTTCTGGGGGACAAAGACAAAGAGTGATGATAGGTATAGCAATAGCAAATCACCCTGATTTAATCATTGCTGATGAACCAACAACTGCTTTGGATGTAACCATTCAGTCTCAAATTTTGGAGTTACTAAAAAAAATAAACAAAGAAGAAGGATCTTCTATTTTATTCATATCACATGACCTAGGAGTAATTCACGATATTGCTGATAGAGTTATAGTCATGTACGCGGGGTTTATTGTAGAAATAGCTTCAAGAATAGATTTGTACTCAAACCCAAAACATCCTTACACTTTGAAATTGCTTCAATCCATACCTTTACCAGAAAAAAAAGGAAAAAAACTAGAATCAATACCTGGTATTGTTCCAAGAATAGATTCAGATATCCAATATTGCCCTTTTGTAGATAGATGCCATGCTGCAAAAGAAATTTGTAAAGAACAATTACCAAAATTGGAAGAAAAGGGTAACAACCATTTTGCGAGATGTCATCTCATTTGAGAGGTAGATTATATGGAAGAATATATATACGAAGTAGAAAATTTAAAAAAATTTTTTAAACTCCCTAAGAAGAGCCTATTCAAAAAAAGAGATATTTTAAAAGCTGTAAATGGAGTCAACTTCAAAATCAAAAAAGGAGAAACATTTGGCTTGGTTGGAGAATCTGGTTGTGGTAAAACAACACTAGGTTACAGTCTTATAAAACTTTACAACCCTGATGAAGGAAAATTAATATTTAAAGGGAAAGATATAACAAAAATTGAGGGTAGTGCACTAAAAGAATTTAGAAGCAATGTTCAAATTGTTTTTCAAGACCCATACAGTTCTTTAAACCCAAAGAAAAAAATCGGTTGGATTTTGGAAGAACCTTTAAAAGCTCACGGATATAACGATAAAAACCAAAGATATGATAAAGTCTTAACTATGCTCAAAGAAGTGGGATTTAACGAAGAGTATTACAAAAGGTATCCACATGAGCTTTCTGGTGGACAAAGGCAGCGTATAATGATAATACACGCTTTGATGTTGAATCCAGATTTTGTCATTTTGGACGAAGCTGTTTCTGCATTAGATGTTTCTGTACAATCTCAAATTTTGAACCTCTTGAACGAGTTACAAAAAGAGTTTGACCTTACTTATTTATTCATTTCGCACAATTTAAACGTTGTTCATTACATAAGTGATAGAATAGCCGTAATGTATATGGGGGAGATTGTTGAGCTTGCTACAGCTTATGAAATATACCATTCACCAAAACATCCTTATACACAAGCTCTTTTTTCTGCAATTCCAAAAATAACAAAAGATGGCACAAAAAGAATCATCCTTTCTGGGGATTTACCTGATCCTTCAAATCCTCCTAAAGGTTGTAAATTTCATACCAGGTGTAAATACGCACAAGATAGATGTAAAAATGAAGTTCCAAAAGATTATGAAGTAAAAAAAGATCATAAAGTTAGATGTTTTTTATATGAGAATGGAGGAAAAGATGAAAATATCCATTTTATCCGACATACATGTAGACGAACAATTTATTGAATCTGATCCTATTGAAGACGCACTGGTAAAAGTATTAAACGAAGAAAAGCCCTATTATTTAATAATAGCTGGAGACATAGCAAATGATTACAGAAAAAGTTTAGAAATATTGTATTTGCTTGAAAAAAAGACTGAAACAAAAATATTGTTTGTTCCTGGAAATCACGACTTATGGAACAAAGAAAACGACAAAGAAAACACAAATGAAATATATCTTGAATTGAAAAAGTTTAAAGGGAACTTATCGAATGGTCCTGCAATTATAGGTGATTGGGCAATTGTCGGCGATGTTGGTTGGTATGACTACTCTTTTGCTGACGAAAGGTATAGTTTAGAGCAATTGTCTGTGGGAAATGATTTTAACAGAAATTGGAAAGATAAAAAATACATAAATTGGGAAAAAGATGATATTTCCGTAACGAAGTGGTTCAAAGAAAAATTAAACAAACAAATAGATGATTTAAAAGATAAGAATATTATATTGGTAACCCATGTAGTAACTCACGAGATATTTACAGTTAAAAACAGAGAAATGTGGAAATATTTCAATGCATATTTGGGAACGAAAAATTACGATGAACTGTATAAAAAAGAAAATGTTAAATACGTGATCATGGGTCATGTTCATTATAGAAAAAAAGCTATGATAGATGAGAAGCTGTTTATCTGCAATTGTTTAAATTATAGAGATCAATGGCTATATTCAAAAGATGCTTATACAGAAATAAAAAAAGCTCTTGCAACTATAAATATTTAATATTTGTGTTAGATTATATCCACAATATCACTTCATGAATAGGTTCATACTTTTTCTTTGGTTCTATTTTCTTTTTTGAATTCTTTTGGATATCTCTTTCTTGAAAGAGATATCTCTTCTTATATCTCTCAAAAACTTTTTCATGCTTACTTTCAAAAGAGAGAAGGTTAGGATATCATTTCAAAGACTCGAATTATGATCTGACCAATCTTTTTCACGGACATTTAATATTATCTAATACGGTTTCCTTACAAGGTATCTCCCTATATGATATAATGTTATTGGATATTAGAAAAAATAAAAGGGGGATATCGAGTGTCAATTTTAGAACATATTGAAAAAAATCAATGGGGATATACAACAGAAGGCATTCCAGTAACTTTGTTCACATTAAGAAACGAGAATGGAATTACGGTACAAGTAACAAATTATGGTGCTACTTTGGTTTCTTTGTACTTACCTGACAAAAAGGGAGAACTGGAAGACATAATTTTAGGATTCGATACCGTTTCAGATTATGAAAAACCCAACCCACAGAATCCATTTTTCGGCGCTACAATAGGACGACATGCAAATAGGATAAAAAACGGGCAATTCTCACTTGAAGGTAAAAATTACACCTTGGCTCAAAACAATAATTCAAACCATCTTCATGGGGGAATAAAGGGGTTTCAAAAACAGATATTTCAAGCTCTAGCTTTTACAACCGTTGAAGGACCTTCTGTTCGTTTCAAGCGTTTAAGCCATGATGGTGAAGAAGGTTATCCAGGAAACTTACTTGTAAGCGTTACTTACACCTTAACCAACGATAATGAATTAAAGATTTCTTATACCGCAACTACCGATAAAACCACTATTATAAATTTGACAAATCACAGTTATTTTAATTTAGCAGGAGAAGGTAGAGGAAATATTTTTGATCACCAGTTAGAACTTTTTGCCAATCATTATACACCTGTAGATGAAACGCTAATACCCACAGGAGAAATAAAAAGTGTCAAAGACACGCCTTTTGATTTTACAGTCCCAAAAATTCTTCGAGAGGTGCTCAAAGATCTGAAAGATTCTCCGTTAGAAGGAATAGATCATAATTTCGTATTAAACAAGGAAAATAGCAAAATATCCTTAGCTGTAAGGTTGGTTGAACCCACAAGTGGAAGAGTGATGAAGATATACACAACAGAGCCTGGAATTCAAGTTTATACAGGTAATTTTGTTGATACTTATGGAAAAGAAGGAAAACACTACGGAAAATATTCTGGAATAGCCTTGGAAACACAGCATTTTCCAAACTCTCCAAACCAGAAAAACTTTCCTTCCACAATTTTAAGACCCTCAGAAGTGTATTCTTCAACAACAATTTACAAATTTTCTATCGTGAATTAGAGAAAATTTAGGTTTTCTAAAGCTAGTAAAATAAATTGTTTCATGGAGGTAAAAGTATTGGATATAATCAAAACAATAACAGAAGATCTGAACATAAAACTATTTCAAACTGAAAACACTATAGAATTATTAAATGAGGGAAACACCGTACCTTTTATCAGCAGGTATCGAAAAGAAAGAACAGGTAATTTAGATGAAGAAAAGATTAGGCAAATAGAAGAATTATTTAAATATTATCAGAACTTAGAAGACTACAAAAAAACTGTCTTAAAAAGCATCGAAGAGCAAGGTAAATTAACAGATGAACTAAAAGAAAAGATCATCAACACCAAAAAAATGACTGAATTGGAAGATCTGTATCTTCCTTACAAAAAAAGGAAGAAAACCAATGCAGACAAAGCTATAGAAGCTGGTCTTGAACCTGCAGCAAACAAAGTGTTGTTAGGTAATATCAAATCTTTAGATGAATTAGAAGAATTTGTATCTGAAGAATACGACAATATTGACAAAGTGGTAGAAGGTATTTCCTACATAATAGGTCAAACCTTTGCCCATGACAAAGACAATCGGGAAAGTCTAAGAAAGTATTATGAAAAATTCGGCAAAATTCACTCTGAAAAGAAGAAAGAGTTTGTCGAAGAAGCCACTAAGTATGATATGTATCATGAATTCACTCAAGAAATTTCAAAAATACCCAATTACAGGGTCTTAGCTTTAAACAGGGGCGAAAAAGAAAAAGTATTAAATGTAAGATTAATTATCGATGACGAGTGGCTTGATAAAGAAAAATCTAAATACAAAACAGGAAATGAGATCTGTGATGAAATAATATCCAAAGGTTTGAACTATGGATTCACAAATATGTTAAACCCATCAATAGAAAGAGAAATAAGACAAAATCTAACAGAAAAAGCAGAAGAAGGGGCGATAGATCTCTTTGCCAAGAACCTCAGACAATTATTATTAACACCTCCTTTAAAAAACAAAAGGATCCTAGCAATTGATCCTGGTTTCAGAACGGGATGTAAAGTTGTAGCATTGGATGAAATGGGAAATTTTCTCGCTAACGATACGATATACCCCGTTCCTCCACAAAACGATGTAGAAAACTCAGAGAAAATTATGATGGGTTTAATTAAAAAGTATAATATAAATCTAATAGCGATAGGCAACGGAACAGCTTCACGAGAAACTCAACAATTCGTCGTTGACTTAATAAAGAAAAATAAGTTAAATCTTAAGTACATATTCGTTGATGAATCTGGAGCTTCTGTTTATTCCGCTTCTAAGTTGGCAAAAGAAGAGTTTCCAGAATACGATGTAACTGTCCGAGGAGCTATAAGTTTAGGAAGAAGAATACAGGACCCTCTTGCGGAATTTGTGAAGATTGACCCAAAATCTATAGGTGTTGGCCAGTATCAGCATGATGTCAACCAGAAAAAATTGAAAGAAAAGCTTGACGCAACTGTGGAAAGCGTGGTTAACCTCGTTGGTGTTAATTTAAACACAGCTTCATATTCTTTATTAGAATACGTTTCGGGAATAACGATTAGCCTGGCAAAGAAAATTGTCCAATACCGCCAAAAGAATGGCTCATTCCAAAAAAGAGTTGATCTCTTCAACGTAAAAGGCTTTGGAGAAAAAGCCTTTGAACAAAGTGCAGGATTTTTGAGAATAATAGATGGGGAAAACCCGTTAGAAATGACGGGAATACACCCAGAAAGTTATGAAGCAGCAGAAAAATTAATAAATATACTTGGCTACACCTTGGATGATTTAAAAATCAAAGAAAAATTGGACCCCTTGAAATTAAAAGTTTCGCAACTTTTAAACGAAAAAGAAAATCTTAAATCAATATCCGAAAAATTGGAAATTGGGGAATATACACTGATTGATATACTTAAAGAACTTCAAAAGCCTGGCAGAGACCCAAGGGATGAAATGCCTCAACCTCAACTTATGGATGATATTCTAAAATTTGAAGATCTTAAAGAAAGTATGAGATTATCAGGTAAAATAACAAATATTACTGATTTTGGTGCTTTTGTGGATTTGGGAATAAAAGAAAACGGCTTGATTCATAAGTCAAACCTTGCTGAAAAATTTGTTGCTCATCCTACGGATATTGTACAAATAAACGATATCGTGGAAGTGGAAATAATAAACATTGATAAAACAAGAAGAAGAATTGGTTTAAGACTAGTAAACATAAAAAAATAAAAACTTTATCTTTATTTTGAGATTTTGAGCGTCCTTTTTTATGGACGCTTTTTTATTTATTTCTTAATAATATTTCACTACTAAATTCAAAATATATACCTTTATTTTTAACCTAAACCCCAAATAATCTGATAAAATATTGATAAGGATAACGAATTAATTTTAACATTAAAGGTGATAGCAAATGAAAATCAAAGATACAGGAAAAGTTGACGTTTTAAAAACATCCATTTGGAAAGCTTTGTTTACTTTAGCCTGGCCAATCATTTTGACAAATATGATGCAAGCGATATATAATATAACTGATGCTTATTTTTTGGGAAAATTGGGTCCTTTGGAATTGTCTGTTCCTACTGTAATTTGGCCGCTGATCTTTGTTTTTATATCATTTGCCACAGGATTTTCCTACGCCGGAACCTCTTTGATAGCCCAATATACAGGATACGGTGATCAAAGAAGAGCTGAAAAATCGGCAGCGCAAACCATTTTGGTAATGACTTTTGTGGCGTTATCCATTATGGCAATAGTTTTGATCTTTAGCAAACAACTATTATCTCTTCTACGATTAGACGAAAATATATTTGAACTCAGTCACACCTATCTAAAAATAATGGCATTTAGTTTGCCTTTCAGCTTTTTAATGCAAACTGTGGCAGGTATATTTAGGGGATGGGGAAATTCATTTATAGCCTTGAAATACAACGGTATATCAATATTGTTGAATGTGGCCCTTGATCCTCTTTTCATTTTTCAATTCAATTTAGGCGTTTTTGGTGCTGCTTTAGCAACTATGTTATCTCAAGTTATAATGTCCGTTGTATTCCTAATTGTATTATTCAAAGGTAAAGAGGGTTTTAAATTACACACCAAAGATTTTGTTCCTGATCCAAAACTTATAAAAAAAGTTCTTTCGGTTGGCTTACCTTCTTCTATTGGTGAATCTTTTACAGCTATTGGATTTGCTATAATTATGGGAGTTATAGCGCAATTTGGACCTATTGTTATTAGCGGATATGGAATTGGAAATAGAATGAACAATTTAATAACGATGTTCGCAATGGGAATATCCTTGGCAACGGCTACGATGACAGGTCAATACGTGGGTGCTAATCAACCTGAAAAGGCTGAAGAAACCGTTAAAAAAGCTTCTTTGGCAACTTTACTGATCGTTGGAAGTGCTTCAATGGTTATGTTTTTATTTGGACACAATATAACAAAATTTTTCATAAATGACCCTGAAGTAATTAAAGTAGGAGAGGAATTTTTTAGATATGTTTCTTTCTCACTTCCATTCTTCTCTTTAGTTTCTGTTTTTCTTGGTACTTTAAGAGGTACAGGGCATACGATTCAGTCGACCATTATCGATATCACTCGATTGTGGGGAATAAGGGTACCCTTGGTTTTTTTCTTTGCTGAGACTCACGGTTACATAGGTGTTTTCATAGCGATGATAATAAGTAATTTCTCTGCCCTTTTATTAGCCTTAGGTTTTCTAATTTTTGGTAACTGGAAAAGACCTGTAATTGAAGAAGCTTCACAAAGAAATGCTTAATATAGTCAACAAAGGGGGAAGTTTTCATGAAAAACTTTGAGGAACTGCTGAATAGAGCAAAGTCCAAACCAACAAAGAACGTTGTTCTTGTCTGTGCAGAAGATTTGGAAGCTTTGAAGGCTTTATCAAAGGCAAATGAAGAAGGGTTTGCAAACCCTGTCTTGGTTGGAAATAAAGAAGAAATTAAAAAAAATTTGGAAATTGTTGGAAAGGAATTTGACATTATAGAGGCAGAAAATCCACAGGAAGCTGCAGAAAAGGGTGTTCGTCTCGTTTCAAGTGGGGCTGCTGATCTGCTGATGAAAGGTAAGATAAAAACCTCTGAATTGTTAAAAGCTGTTTTAAACAACGATTGGGGATTAAAAACGGGAAATTTGCTTTCTCATGTTGCCCTAGTAGAAACACCTTATTTGGATAGATTACTTCTAATAAGCGATGGTGGAATGATAATCCATCCAGATTTAACGCAAAAGGTTCAAATTATATACAACGCCGTTGAAGTAGCCAAAAGTCTTGAAATAAAAACTCCTAAAGTAGCTCTATTAGCGGCAGTCGAAGTAGTTAATCCGGATATGCCCGAAACAATAGATGCCGCCATATTGACCCAAATGAACAAAAGAGGCCAAATAAAAGACTGTATTGTCGATGGTCCCCTTGCCCTTGATAACGCTATAAGCGAACAAGCTGCCAAGATTAAAAATATAAACAGTGAAGTTGCAGGTAAAGCAGATATTTTAATTGTTCCAGATATCCATTCCGGGAACTTGTTAGGAAAATCTGCGGTATATTTCTCAGGGGGAAACGTGGCAGGGATTGTAGTAGGAGCAAAAGCTCCTGTAGTTTTAGTATCAAGAGCCGACAACGATCAATCGAAATTAGCCGCTTTGGCACTCGGAGTTTTAAACTCTTGAGATTTCTCATATAACATAAAAAAACACTGAGAAAAAGTGGCATATACTTCCTGCAAGCACTATCAAATGCCATATAGCATGATGGTATGGAATTTTTCTCCATACGTAAAATATGGTCCCGACTGTGTAAAGAATGCCTCCTATAACCAACCAAACTACTCCCCAGAAATCCAAGTTTGTAACTAAAGGCTCCATAGCAAATACAACCAACCATCCCATGGCTATGTATAAAATAGTTGAAAGAATCCTAAACCTCTTAACGAAAAATATTTTAAAAATAATGCCTATAGCTGCCAAACCCCAAACTACAGAAAATATAATCCAACCTAACCTTCCATTCAACGTAATTAGTGCAAAAGGTGTGTAAGTACCCGCTATTAAAATATAAATTGCCGAATGATCGAATATTTCAAAGAGATCTTTTATTTTTTGACGTTGAAAGCTGTGATATAGTGTTGAAGATGTATAAAGAATAATCAAGGACGAACCATATATAACCGAACTGAAAATACTCCAAGGTTGTCCGTTAATCGCTGAAAAAACTACCAATAACACCAAAGCAGCTATACTCAACAATGCTCCTATACCGTGTATAACGGCATTAGCTATTTCTTCACCCGTGGTAAATTTTTCGATATTGTCTAAATCCTTCACCCTATTACTCCTTTCGCATCTTTCATTTCAAGAAATTCTTCTCTCAAAATGTCCATAAATATTATATCGTATCTATTGTTTTTAAAAAACTTTGCTTGCCTCCGCCTGCCTATTTCTTTAAACCCTGCTTTTTGGTAAGATCTTATGGCTCTTTTGTTGTATTCAAAAACCTCTAACATAATGTTATTTAAGTTTAAAACGTTGAATCCATAATTCAACAACAATTTAATGGCTTCGGTACCATATCCTTTAGATAGATATTCTCTATTGCCAATAAAAATTCCCAAGACACCCGATTGATTAATTCTATTAATGTCATGCAACCCACAATTACCTATCAGCTCTTCTGTTTCTAAATCCACGATGGCAAAAAATACATCGTTACCTTTTGCCATTTTTTCTAAGATATCTTTTTCTTTTAGCAAAGAAATGATATTATCCTCTACCATCATGTTTTCTGATATTTCTGGGTCATTTAACCATTCCGTGTATTTTTCAAAATCATCAGGATTAACTGGTGACAAAAAGCATTTTTCTCCTACTATTTTTTTAAAATATTTACCCATAACGTCCTTCCCCCCTCTTATTCTGTTATACGATCTTTAAAATAAACTCCCTCTTCCCACTACAGCTAATTCGAAAGTCTTTTTATCTCAAAAGGAGCCCTTCCCAGTATTTCGTATTGCCCAGTTCTTTGATCTAACCATATTTCTCCCCAGAACATAACTTCTTCCTCGACTAAATCATAGATATCGTATCCGTCAAAAAAGGCATCAAACTCCTGTTTTCTTATTCCATAGTAAAAATCTTCGCCTTCAGAGATAATTTTGTAATAATTTTCGCCTTCTTTTATAACATCCTTTACTTTGGCCTTCACCCACCGCATTCTACCTAAATCCTTTTGGGTTAAGGCATCAGATTCCACGACAAGACTTTCATCATCATATTTTTCAAAGATGCCTTTTCTATCTTCATATGCTTGGATATAAGCTTTAACAAATATTTCTTGCTTTTTTGAAGTATCTTCATAAAACAACGGTCGGGCTAATCCATTTTTTAATATTTCTTCGTTTAATAATACTAAGTTACCTTCTTCATCTTCATAATAAACATACGCCAAAACTCTGCCATAATCGTCAAACTTATCCTCATCAAACTCTAAATATACGTTCCTGTTTGCAACATTTATTAGTCTATCTTTCACAAATTGATACGACTTATAGCCATACTCGCTAATGGGCTTACTCCCAGCTTTGATCTCTGGTGTGTCTATTCCAATCAATCTTATACTTTCAGCGTACTGGTAAGTGTTAATCGTGTCTCCATCGAATATAGAAGAAACTTTTGCTTTTTGGAGGTTTTCTATATCTGGTATTGTTATTAATTCTTGCGAATTAGCATAAACTACGCTTAATACCAATAAAAGTAACAGAAAAAATGAAGACATTTTTCTCATATGATTTTTCTCCCTCTGTAATTCAGGGCTTCCGAAACATGACTTATTTCCACATTCTTTGAATCAAAAGTGTCAGCTATAGTTCGCGAAATTCTAACTACCCTGTTTACCGATCTTGCAGTTAATTTTAAATTGATAGCTGCTTGTTTTAAAAAGTCTTCCGCTTTTTCAGTAAGAGCAGCAAATTTCTTCAGCTCTTTATTGCTAAGTTTCCCATTCAATTTATTTTGTCTTTTTATCTGTATTTGGGAAGCCTTTGAAACTCTTTCTTTAATCTTTTCTGAGCTTTCTCCATCTTCCTTGGACATGAGCTCGTCAATTTTTACCCTTGGTACATCTATTCTTATATCTATTCTATCCAATATAGGACCTGATATTTTTCTGTTGTAATTTAAGATCTGGTTCAAACTACACGTACATTCAATCTCCTTATCTCCATAATATCCGCATGGACACGGATTTTGAGAGGCTATAAGCATGAACCTTGCAGGAAAATTAGCAACGGATTTTGCTCTTGTTACCGTCACTTCTCCGTCTTCTAAAGGCTGTCTTAGGGACTCTATTACATCCGTACGGTACTCGGGAAATTCATCCATGAATAATACTCCATTGTGAGCCAAGCTTATTTCACCAGGTTTCGGAACGGCCCCTCCCCCTATTATTGAGGCCGTTGAAGCTGTGTGGTGAGGAGATCTGAAGGGCCTTTTATCGATTATCGTGTTCATATATCCAGCAACTGAATAGATCATAGTTGATTCGATGATTTCTTCCCTCGTCATATCTGGTAATATTGTTGGAACCCTTTTAGCTATCATTGTTTTTCCCGAACCGGGAGATCCTCTCATTAAGACGTTGTGAAATCCACTGGCTGCTATCTCTATACCCCTTTTGGCAAAGATTTGACCTTTGATTTCACGAAAATCCAAGTTGTAAGACGGTTGTACAATATCCTCATACTTTGGAGAGTATTCATCCAAAATACCCAGCGATATATTTTCGATATCTTTCAAATTATCTATAACGATAACTTCGTTTTTTTCTACAAATTTACTTTCCCCCTGATTTCCGCGTGGAATTATGAATTTTGCTTGTTGATTTCTTTCTTTTATGTACATCAAAAAAAGAGATATCCCAGAAACAGGTCTAACTTCTCCATTCAAACCGAGTTCACCAAATATATAGTAATCATCACTTAATTCTTTTATCTGACCAGACGCTTCCAACAAGGATACAGCAATTGGTAAGTCAAAATGTGAACCGTCTTTTCTCATAGAGGTGGGTGAAAGATTTGCAACTATCGATCCGTTAGGGATAGTAAACCCAGTATTTCTAATGGCACTGGTAACTCGTTTCTCACTTTCTAAAACAGATGTGGAAGGCATTCCTACTATTTTGAATGTCTGTTGGGTAGAACGAGAGTTTACATCGATTTCTACTAAGATATTTTCTACTTTAAAACCGTCTATGCAGCCAGTTTTTATCTTAGAATATTTCATCTTCCCCCCCTTTGGGTACGCTTTTTAATTTCAATTGCCATTATCTAATTTCTCCTTACCCAATTTTTGGGTGATAAAAATGATGATGGCAAAAGTAAAAAAAGGAATGGCGTAGGAGATATTAAAATTAATATCACCAATTACCCCCATGGAAGTTGCGATTATCATAGCTCCAATCCCAGTGGAACCAAAAGCCAACCCATTGTACATCCCTAAGATTCTCTTTGGGAGATTTTGGTTGGAGTATTTTTGAATACTTGGAAAAATGGCAGATAAACTAAAACCAACGAAAAGAAAGAAAATAAAGTGTTGAAATATCAGTAACAACGCAAGACTTATTATAAGAGAAATAGAGAAGTACAAAATGGTACCCAATTCTGTTAATTTTCTGTTTAAAAATTCCGTAATTGCCCTACCAAAGGTAAAAACAACCCAAAATAAACTTATAATTATAGATGAAAATTCCTTAGAATAATTAAAAACATCATGGAAAAGGTTTGCACTCCAAGTTATTATGCCTATTTCACTTCCCGAATAGAATAAGAATATCAACAATGACAAATAAACAAATTTTTTCCTTATTATACCTGTGGCTTCTTTAAATTTAATCGCTTCATACTTTATGTTTTGAATGGGTTTATAAATTAAAACAAAAATAAAAAGTAACGAAATTAAGATTAAGTGTATAAAATACACAAATCTAAAATCTAAGTTCACAACTAAAAATAAGCTAACCAAAAGGGGTGCTATTATTCCCCCAATTCCAAAACTCGCGTTTAAAAATCCAAAATTTTGGATTTTTCTATCAAGATGTGAAAAAGCGGAAGTTAAAGTCATAAAAGCGGCTCCTGTGGCTACTCCAAACAAGAAAACTGATAATACTACCATGGGGAAACTAAATGCAGTTACAAATAAAAACAAACCCATAATTAGAACAATTAAAGCACCTATCAAGAAATTTTTATAGCCTATCTGGGCGATAAAAAAGCTGCCTATAAAGTTGGATATCATGGTACCGAAGGTACTTATAAACGGTAATGAAGAAGAAATAGTTATTGAAACAGAAAATCTTTCTTGAATGGAAGTCATAAGAGGAGCAAGAGTATTCATGACCATCGAAAATAGAATCATTGATATGTATATAAAATTTCGCGTGTTCTTTTCGGTCAACAACGTCACCTCTGCTTTAAACTTTGAGTGTATAAGTGTGCCTTTCGAGTTATCTCAGGAATTTTATACTTTGTGGCAAAATGATAAGTAAAATCCAAAGCGTTTTTGAAATCAACCAAGTTGCCAGGAGATACAAATACAGGTTTCACATTGTCTCTTGTTCTCAACACTATTCCTATTTTCTCATCTTTATGGTACAGAAATGTGAATTCACCTTTTTTCTTTCCGGGTTCTTCGTATTCACCAATTAACTTAGATTTAGCAATTCCTATAGTAGGCTTTTCAATAAAAAAAGACGCATGTGTAGCTATGCCCATCCTTCTAGGATGGGCATAGCCTTGACCATCAAAAAAAACAATATCAGGTTCAATTTGAAGTTTTTCCCAAGCCTTTAAAAAGATAGGAAGCTCTCTAAAAGCAAGAAGGCCTGGTATATATGGTAAGGTAATCTTATCCACGGCATATGTTACATCGATCACCGATAATTTCTTAAAATCCATCGTTACAATTACAGCTAATCCTTCGTCTTGTTGAAAGGAAAGATCAACACCGCTTACTAAGTTTGGTACATCAGAGAAATAACTTAATTTAACCTCTTTAGCCAACTGTCTCTGAATTTTGATCATATCTTTGGGAGTCATATCGAAGCTATGAACGAGCTTATATTTCATCTACCTCACCTAACGTTGTACAATAAACTTCTATACCTTCGTCTTTTCCGCCTATTCCTAGACCATTGCCACTCTTGCCTTTTAAGTTTATTCGGCTCACTTCTAAATTTAAGATGCGTGAGGTATTATTTTTTATTTGATCAGATATAGGACTAATTTTCACACTATTAGATATGATTAGCGCATCTATATTATTTATCTTAACAACATACCTTTTACTTATCAAATCCATAGTCTTTTCTAAAAGTATAGAGCTATTAATATTTTCAAATTCTTTACTTTCAGGAAAGTACTCCCCTATCGACCCCAAACCGCACATCCCTAATAAACTATCAATTATCGCATGAAAAAAAACGTCTCCATCCGAATGGCCCAATAATCCATAACCTTTTGGATGATTAATTACAACTCCACCCAATATTAATCTTCTATTTTCAACGAAAGGATGCACATCATAACCAAAACCAATTTTTAACATGCTTCAACTTTTCCTTTTTGGCATTATTATAAACATGTAACTGTTGTCTTCTATAGGTTTTAAAATGGTAGGTTTTTCCTCATCGGATATATCGAACTCAAACTCCACAGTTTCTATTCTTTCTAACGCTTCTCTGAAATATCTCGGTGAATAAGCGATCTCAAGATTTCTTCCCTCTTGCTCAACATCAATCTCTTCTTTTGCTTCGCCAACATCGGGAGAACTTGCATAAAACTGTATTCTTCCATCTTCAATATTTAATAAAGTATATTCCTCACTTCCAGCTGTGATAGACATCCTTTTCATAATAGCCAAAAATTCTGAGGTTTTAGCCTTGATCTTTGTTATAAAACTCTGGGGAATTATACCCAAATAATTAGGAAACTCGGCATCTATAACGTTAAAAATCAGCTGGTTATTATCTTCTTCAAAATCAAAGAGAACTTGCGAACCACTTTGAACTACTTTTATCTTCTCTGTCTTTGCTGCTGAAAGTATCGTTTTTAATTCATCCATACTTTTTAAGGATAAAAGAAATGGTGAAAGAACATTGTCATCTTCCAGCTTACTTTCAGATAGGGCTAATCTATATGAATCCGTGGCGACTAAATTCAAAAACCCTCCTTGCCTAAAGTCCCAGTAAACGGCGTTTAAATTGCGTGAAAGGGAAGAAGAATCCTTTAAAGCACAAAAAATTACCTTATCAATCATATTAGTAATAACTGTTCTATCTAGCGAAATTGAGCTCCCTGTAACGTCAAAAGCAAGAGAAGGAAACTCATCAGGATCCATGGTAGGTAATCGAAATACAGAATTTCCACCTGAAATCTTCAAAACTCCATCCAAAGTGATCGTAATTGTCTCAGAAGTGAGATTTGATAGAATTTCCAAGAATATCGTCTGTTCCACCACTGTAGAAAAGTTTTCATCACTATCTTTAACCTTCAGCCATTTGTGAAAACCGGTCTGCAAATCTGTAGCATAAATGTGTAACTCATCGTCTTCTACAGCCAATTTTATTCCTTTCAAAATAGGGTTAGCTGTTTTTCTTGAAACAGCATTACTGGTTAATTGAACAGCATTTTTTAAAACCCTTGTATCTATTTCAAAAGACATCAAGTTTTCCTCCCTTTGGAAGAATTAGGGTTTCACTATCTCAATTTTACACTAAAAAAAAATTTAAAGCAAGAATAAATTAATTAAAAATTATTCGTTTTGCTCTCTTTCTTTTAGTTTCTTAGCCAAAAATGTGGCAACGTGATTCCCTTTGGTACCTCTTCCAAAGCCAGCGTCCATGTAATTATTGATCGCTAAATCATTGGTTATCTGAGTTCCTCCAACGATAAGTAATAATTTATCTCTAACTCCTTTTTCTACAGCAATTTCATGTAATTTTTTCATATTTTCCACATGAACTTCGTTATGAGTAATAATCATAGAAGCTAAAACCGCCTGGGCTCCCACTTCTATCGCACTATCTATGATTTTTTCTGGTGGCACAGAAGTTCCTAGATAAACATAGTTTATTCCGTATTTCTCTATTCCTCCATGTTTTATATCTAGTATTTCTCTGATACCTATGTTGTGTTCATCGTTACCTATCGTTCCGGCTACTACTTTGACCTTGTGTTTACCAAAAAAGTCAAAAAGCTCTTCATCGCTCATCACTTCGTTCTTTTTTGGGAGTTCTAATTCATCCTTTTTAACAAAAAAAGGTACTTTTGCCTTCAATTCAAGATAAGTCCCCTCTGATGGATGTAAAACGGCTGAATGAATAACATGAATATCTTCTAATCCCATTTTTTTACATATTTCAACCGCTGCTGCTTTTGCGTACTCTTCAGATTCAGGGATTGTCATGTCAAGTTGTATCCAACCATCGTAACTCCATTCAACTTCTGGCTTTATGAGATTATTTTCTTTGTATTCTTTTATATCTCGTAATCTTTTTTCAACGTTATCACTTTCGTCTAACTCGTTAATAAATTGAATTTTTTCTCTGTTATGTAAGGTACAACCACCGATTAAATCGCAAGGTTTTTCTAATTCTTCAGGCAAATCATTGTATCCAAAATGTTCACAGACAGGAGCCATATAATCTTTATCCCTTGGTACAACTGAGCCTGCTGCTATTTCTCCGTTCTTTTTTCTAGCTATTCCGTCTCCTGCTCTCTCGGGATAGTATCCGTTATCTACAAACATACCGTTTTCCAAGGCTTCAAAATATCCACCCATTTCTATTATTTCTTCAAGCATCAATATAGCTCGTATCTTCAATTCTCTTACTTCTTTTCTAATTTTTTCTTCATCAATTTTGAGGTATTGTTTAATATTATCTGCTGATATCAATGTATGTTTGGCTGTTTCAACACCCCTTATAGAGTTAACGTGCCAAGGCACATTTCTTCCTTCATCCGGGGTAATAGTTGATTGAATGTCTGCGGAAGTCAACCGAGAAATGAGGGTATTCAAAACATGAATTCTTGTGGCATCGAATAAATCGGATTCAATGTATCTTGTGTTCATTTGAGCTCTGAACTTGTAACCTTTAAATAGTTCTCTCAATGTAATGGCATAAACCAAGTTGGTTCTGAATTCAGGAGAAGGGGAAACTACGGGAGGGACGGTTGACAGAGCAATATTTTCTTTTTTCATCCCTACTTTTAACGAAAATAGCGAGTTTATTGCATGTTGTACCAAAAGTTCTGGCATGACGTTTCTGGCTTTTTTAGCAGAAGCGTTGGCGTTATGGGCACCATCAATTTGAAGTATATTCGCCCAAGCCATTACTTTTTTAGCAACGGCAGCATCTACAAAAGATCTTATTGGATTGATACCTCTGTACAAAATATTGTACTGTGGATCTTGATGAGCTCCATTAACCCCTTCCTCTACAAACAACACGGCTATTTCAGGGCCAGCTACACCTGAAACATAACTGTGAAAGTTTATGGGCCTACCAACCTCGTCTTCAATTAAATCAAGTGCTTTTCTAGTTGCCCTCAACTGTTTTCTCGTTATTGGTATCCCACCAATACCTTCAGGAGTTCCTTCTATAAGACCATCTATGTGGCTTTGCCCAAGTGTTCTTATGACCATTATATGGTCTGCTCCATGCCACGCAGCCATGCGCATTCTTCTAACATCTTCCTCAAATCTTCCTGAAGCGATTTCCGATGTTATCACCGTGTCTGGCTGTGGGTCTAAGTTATCAAAGTAATGAGCCGCAGGAAGAGGAACTGAGTTTTTCAGATCCTCACTTATCTCATAGTAATTAAAATCGCTTTTTTTGGTTCCTTCAGGTAATTTTTTCCTCCAAGTCCATCCCTTTCTTCTTGGTGTGTAATGTTCCAAATCGTTTAAAATCTCTTCTATTTTAATCTTTTCATTTGGTTGAAGTTTCACTTGTATCACCACCTCTAAAGATATTCTCAACATCATCCCAAAAACGACCGTTTAATAGTGCCTCTCCCGCTTCCATTATTCCTATATTTTTTTGTTTTGCGATTTTGTAGACCACATTCCCTGCTCCTTTTGATAATAAATTTTCTTGTACAATCTTATCAACCAACGCCTTTGCCTGAAGGGAATTAAAACCCATTCTTAGCAATACAGACCTTTCTATAGAAGGAGAGGTATGTGTTTCTGCCAAATTTACTAACGGATCTACTACTTTTTCAACTAATTCCCAAAAATAATTATCTAATTCCTCATCGGTCATGTTTTGAAGTTTCTTTGACCTTTCCTGAAAGTCATCGGCTCTTTCTTTCATAAAGACTCCTCCTTTGCCTTTTTAATCAAGTTTATTACCGAATCCTCATCTTCTCTTATTTCTTCTGATATAAATTCTATTTCTTTTTGAGTAAAATCGGTTTTTCCTAGTCTTTTTATAAGCTGGTTTATATACGATTCTTTCAATTGAGACATTGGAATTTCAATGTAGCCTATTTGTGAAGGATCTTCTGGTATTATAATTTTTTCCCCTGGTTTGTCCTCTTTAATTGGATCGCCCAATTTTACTTGAATCCCATTTTCTTTGGCAAAAGTGAGTTGGGCACTTGGTAACTTTCCTGCTCCTGTGTATTCTGTTTCGTTTACAACTATTATTTCATCTTCATTCATTTCCCTTGCCAAAGCAAAGGCTGCAACCAACGAAGTATTGCCAGCAGGCCCTCTTTGTAGCCCTTCGAGTTTTGCAAGTAATTCAGTCATATAGAATACTTCCCCTTGAGTTACAAGAACATACCTGTCCATATACCTCAAGACCCTTGCCGCATTCCTTGGAACATCGGATCTGTCAGGAAAAACCGCAAATGGGATCCCGAATCCAGTGTGTCCTGTAGTGAAAGACTTTCTATTGAAATCTTTATCGGAAGCCATATGTAAACCTCTTAAATCAACACTTGCACCAACAATCTTAGTTGAATAAGCCCCAACCTTTTTTAACCCTCTTGCAGTTCCGGTGGTTAAACCTCCTCCGGCATGTGTGCTTACAACAACATTGGGGAATTTCCCTGTCAATTCTTTGGTTTGATTCGCTATCTCCACACCTAACGTTTCTATTCCCGCAATACCAAAAGGTGAGTAAAGCGATGCATTAAAAAATCCTGTTTCTTCAAGAAGAAGAAGGGTATAATAAAATAATTCTGGTCCTACACTTACTTGAACAACTTCACTTCCATAAGCTGCACACGATCTTTCTTTTTCTAAGATTTCAGGCTGACCAACGCCTCGGGAATCAAAACATTCTTGAATTATAATAGATTTTAATCCTCTTTTAGCGGCTTGAGAAGCTACCGCAGCACCATAATTACCGCTTGTTGCCGCAATAACTCCTTCATACCCTAATTTTTTTGCCATATATACACTTATAGAAGCCCTTCTATCTTTGAAAGAACCGGATGGGTTAGTTTGTTCATCCTTAACGAAGATCCTTGCACCTTTCCCTTTATCAGACAATTTTTTAATCAATTTGTTTATGTTTTTTAGTTCAACAAGGGGAGTGTTTCCAACACCTGTTTCTTTTTGGATTCTTACAACTTCTTCAATTGAAAAACCCGACTCATTCATCATCTTTTCATAATCAAAGGCGATTCCTTCTATTTCATATTTATTGTAATCAAGTCCTACAGATTTTTTGATGATCTCTACCTGTCTTTCCATCACCGCTTTGTAAGATTTATCCATTTCTTTCAAAAAATTACTGCAGTAGGCTTATTACCCTAGTAGGAAAAGAAATGCAGTAATTTTTCTTCCTCCTTTCAAGATATTTGATCAAGATATTCAATACTCACCCATCGGAGTCAAGGAACTGGCTCCAGCATTCCAAAATTTCGAATTTAGGCTGGTGGCTTTTCGCCTCTGTCTTCAGACAGAGGCAGTTTATCCTTGTTAACTTTTAACAATTCGGGAATAGGTTCCCCAAAGTTATGCTCGTATTTAGGATTAACTTTTTCCAATTTTCCTTTAACTATTCTTCCAATAGGGGTTTTAATGGTGACGATATCGCCTATTTCAGCCTCTTCATCTTCCAAAAAACCTTTTATTCTAACTTCAAAAGGTACTTTTTTGGTGTCTTCCGGCAAATGTGAAGCCCTTTCTTCAGGATTTAAAACAATGTAATGAATTTGAACCCATGCACCCTTTTTTATCTCCATAAATCTAACCTCCTTCAGTGAACCTCTGCAAGTAAAGCTCTTGGTATTGGCAAATCCACCATGGTTAACAGACCAGGCCGAGCTTCAACTACAGAGGGAATCATATTGGTGGCTATGGCAATTGTGCCTTTGCCACCTGGTATTTCAGGATTTATACCCATTGAAATATCAGGATCCCCCTGAATTGTTATATAATCTCCTGTTTGAACGTTTTCTAAATGAGGAAGTACTTGCTGAGGATGCTCAAGTTCTATCAACAGTTCATTTTTGTAAAATGCCTTTGCGGTATGATTACACCCTGCTACCATACCTGGTTGAACCTTAACATACTTTGTTTCCCTCATGACATTAGAAATAATAGGTTCTCTTTTTTGTTCGATGCGATCAATTTCCCATCCTAAAGCCTTGGCTATCATATGTATTGACTGTTCAAACCCTATATGACCTACTATCTTTCCGTTTTTTATTCCTTGTTCAAATTCTTCTGGTGTTGTTCCCACACCTTGTGTTTCCATAACCGTTGGTCCAAAAGGTGAAAGATCATTAATTCTGGCTGCTTTAATCCTCTGAACATTCAAACATACTCCTGTCAATGTTATAATTAGTGTATCAAGGACAAATCCTGGATTTACACCAGTCCCTAAAACCGATACATTATGTTCCTTCGCAACGGTGTCAATTTCATTTGCAGCTTTTGGATCTTTTGAAAAAGGAAAAGCCATTTCTTCAGCAATGGTAATTACGTTTTTGTTTTCTTTTAATATAGAAATAATCTGATCCTTCACCACTGAGATAAAAGAGTTAGTAGCGATTACAACAAGATCTGGATCTGTTTGTTTAACCATTGTTATAGGATCAGGGTAAACTTTTATTCCAATTTTTCCTAAACCCAACAACTCTCCAACATCTTTTTCGATATATTCTTCCCTGAAATCGTGAACACCAACTAATTTTAGATTTTTCTTACTTAATATATTTTTTGCTATACCACTCCCCATTGCTCCAAAACCCCAAACACTTACTTTATACAATTTAAAAACCTCCTTGCAGTGTATTTGCTACAATGTGTGAAATTTTTTTCATTATCAATTATATCTTACAACATTATACCTTCTTTCTCAAACTAGATAATTCCCAATTAAGACGAAAAAAAGGCGTTTAAACGCTTTTAAAAGCGATTAAACGCCTTATACTCCTTTTTTAGACTTCTTCTTCTATTTACCGCCCACGCTTAAATCCCTTATCAACATAGTAGAACCGGCTACTGGACCTAAATACTTGAAATCAGAACCTATATATTCTAAATTATTCAACAACTCTTCCAGCGTTCCAGCTAAGGTCATCCCTCTAAAACTTCTTACAAACTCTCCGTTTTCAATTAATCTTCCACTTATTTGCACAGAGAATCTTCCAGAAACCGGATCGGCGGTATGCATACCCATTATGTTGGTGACATAAAGAGCTTTTGGAACATTCAAAATATCTTTTCTCGTCTTGTTAGCGATAAAATGAAGGTTTATCGTTCCAATGGAAGGATTTGGAGATTCCACCGATGCAAAACTGTTGCCGGTTGGTCTTGCACCCAATTTTTTTGCAGAATATATGTTATGTAAGAATCCTTTTAGGACACCATTTTCTATAACGTTGAATCTTGAGGTATTGGTTCCTTCATTGTCAAAGGAGGCTATGATTGGTGCAGAACCATTCATAGGATCATGTATGAGGGTAACCGATGAATTGGCTACTTTCTCACCTAATTCATCTTTCAAAAAAGATTTACCTTTGTATACATTTTCTCCCGATAAAGGAGTTATCAATGTCCCTAAGAACATACTAGAAGCGAAAGGACTCATGACAATATCATATCTACCAGAACTTAAAACCTCTGATTTTAAACCTGACACCGCCATTTCTACAGAATTTTTTACAATACGATCTATGTCTATAAGCCTGTAGCTTTGAGATAATTGATAATCAAAACCAAATGAGGAATCTTCTCCTTCAATTGCTGCTAAACTAATCGAACTAGCAGCGTTTGTAAACAAAGCGTTTTTGTAAAGACCATTCGTATTCCCAAAATGAATCCTGGTTAATGCAACTTCATACTCAGCACCACGAACAAATTTTATCCTTTCATCTTCACTCTTAGCCTTTTTTTCTAGTTCTTGAGCTAATTTCATAACCTCGTCTAAATTCATATCCTTTGTGTCTGCATCAAAAGCCCAATCTATGTATGTAAACTGTTCGTCATTTGATATGTCGTTTGCTTCGTCTTTTTCTGTATATTTAGTCATTTCAATTGCTTTTTCAACAGCTTGCATTATACCTTCTTCTGTTAAAATATTAGATGACGACGTGGCTGTTCTTCCATCGGAAGAAATAACTTTGATACCTGCTGCTCCTTTTTCTCCTTCGGTTAACTGCTCTAACTTTCCATTACTGAAAGAGGCATTCTTACTTTCAGTGGAAATCACATTTATCTGTCCTTTAAGCCCTTTACTTTTTATCTCTTTCATGGATTTTTCTATAATTGATTTTATATTAGTCATTAATTGTTACCCCCTTTTACTATTCCACCAACAATTAACTTCGGTATTCTTATGGTAGGCTGGGCATCGGAAACTGGAGCCCCTTGACCGTCTTTACCACAGGTTCCAACACCATATCCTAAATCATTACCAACCATATCTATGCTTTCTAAGACTTTTAATCCGTTGCCAACTAAGCTCGCTCCACGGATCGATTGCTTTATTTCGCCATTTTCTATAATATAACCTTCATCAACGCCGAATTGGAAATCACCACTTATTACATCAACTTGTCCCCCACCCATCTTTCTAACAAATATACCGTATTTTACAGATTTAATTATATCTTGTGGATCATCTTCTCCTGGTAAGATCATCGTGTTTCTCATCCTAACGATGGGTAACACCATATAAGATTCCCTTCTACCGTTACCTGTGGGTTCAACACCGAATTTTTTGGCAGTAATTTTCGAGTGCATGTATCCTTTTAACACACCGTTTTCAATTAAAACGGTCCTCTGGGTAGGAGTTCCCTCGTCATCATAATTAAGGGTCCCTCTTTTGTTTTTATCTGTTCCGTCGTCTACAACGGTAATTTTTTCCGAAGCGATTTTCTTTCCAACTTTTTCTCTGTACACAGAACCGGAAAGTACCAAGTCTGCTTCCATACCGTGCCCACATGCTTCATGTATCATGGTTCCTCCAGCTTCAGAAGACAAAACAACCGTGAATTCGCCTGCAGGAGCATCCACTCCTTCTATTTGTGAAACTACTTGTCTGACGGCGTCTTTTGCTACTTTTTCTATCATCTCATCTGTAAAAAATTCAAATCCCATGTTTGCTCCATCGGAGGAATAACCTCTAAACAAATTCCCTTCTTCGTCCTGTGCAAATATTATAGCAGCATAACGTGGATAATTTCTAATATCCTCAACTATTTTCCCTTCTGAATTCACTATTTTTACCTTTCTACTACTATCCGCATAGGAAACGGTGATCTGTTTGATGCGTTTATCGGCATTCTTAAGTAATTCTACACCTTTAAGAACCTTTTCTACTTTTTGTTCTACAGATACATTGTCAAAAGGTATTTCAAAGGGGGCAAAATCCCTCTTTTCTGCCTCTTTCAATTCTTCAACCTTTACGATATCATTAGAGCCAAATCTTTCGCTTGCGTTCTTTCTCAAAGTCTCAGCAAGACTCATAAGATTCTCGTATGTGGGATCGTTAGTATGAGCAAAAATCGTTTCTTCAGCTGATACAACCCTTATACTTGCACCTTTTGTACTTGAAAAATTTATTTTTTCAATTTTACCGTTATCGTAAACAATCGAGGTACCATAAAAATCTTCATAGAAGATTTCTGAATACTCTCCCCCCGATGAAAGAGAATGGTTTAAAATCTCTAAGTATTGAGCATTACTTAAATTCACTTCTATCCCTCCTATAAAAAGTTAGCAATCCTTCCTTTCATATTATATCATATTTATTCCTCTTGGAACTTGTATCGCATTAGATAATATTACATGTCCGTGAAAAAGATTGGTTAGATCATAATTCGATGTCTTTGAAATGATATCATATCCTTGACTCTTTTGGAAGGAGGCAAGGAAAAAATGGAGGCATTCGATATGGAACTAACCAAAAGGTTGATAGAAAAATATTTGAAATCAAGTAAAAAA
>NZ_AZRI01000042.1:0-3834 GCF_002895585.1 Petrotoga sp. 9T1HF07.CasAA.8.2
TTGTATGAACTTTCAAAGACAGAAGAAGCAAAGAATGTATCCTTAGGTACATTGAAAAGAATGGTAAGTAGTGTTCCTAAGGTATCTACAAAGAAGCATAAAGTTAATGCGTTCATATATCAAAAGGAACCAATTTCAGCAAACTTTGGAAGACATGCCTTTGAAAAGGTAGGAAAACGATAAAACTATACTTAAAGTGCTTTTTGAAAAGGTAAAAGGGAATAACGAAGTTAAACTTTCAAGAAGTAGACCTTACAAGAAAAACGATAACGCTCACGTGGAACAAAAGAACGGGGATAAGGTAAGAAAATTGGTGGGGTATTTCAGGTATGAGAGTGAAGAAGAGGTAAGTCTGCTCAACGAGATTTACAACAGAGCAGACTTACTAGATAACTTCTTCATAGCTAGCTTTAAACTAAAAAACAAAGTAAAGAACGACACGGGTAAAACAATAAAAAAAGAATACGAGAAACCTAAGACTCCATACCAACGGTTGCTTGAAAGCAATACTGTTAGCGAAAAAACTAAATCTCAACTAAAGAAAACATACGAAAGTTTAAACATGGTAAAATTGAGAAAAGAAACACCCCGAAGGGGGTTCAAGGAAATAAATATTCTTGTGGATAAATTATACAACATTCAACTAACAAAAAGCAAATCAAGTTCAAAGACATAAATACTATCTAACCAATACCCTATTTCGATGACACTTAATTATGATCTAACACGGGTTTTAAGTTAAAAGTCAAGTATGATAGTCCCCTATTTAATTAAAAAAATTTTAAATATTTTTTATTTAAAAAATCCTTATTCAGTTGTACTTCTAGGTTGAAAGTAGCGGTTGTTGTTTGTTCAGGTTACTATTTCTCTTTTTGATTTTTTTTGCTGTATAATTGTTATGAACGCTCATTTCTTGATTTTGTAATTTGTAATGATAGTTAGGATCATATTTTTTCCCGCTCTTTACCAGTGAATATATTATTCTCAACAATCCTTGAACCCCCTTCGGGGTGTTTTCCCCGCTACAGCTAACACAGCAACAGTATGTGATTTACCTCGAGTACGTAGTTTCAGGTAATAATTCTTGAAGTATTCATTGTTTAGAATAGCAACGGTGGCAGCGATGTAAACAGCTTTTCTTAGGTACCTGTTACCTTTTCTATTGATAAACCAACCTTTTTTCATTTGACCTGATTCCTCTGTACGAGGATCGATACCAACGAAAGCCATCAAGGCAGAAGCAGAATGGAATCGGTTGATATCTCCTGTTTCTGCTACAATATTTAAAGCTGATTCGTTGAAACCATCAAGAGATTGTATTAATTCTACCTGGTTTTTAATTACATCGTTTGATGAATTGTTCAAAGTTTATTTCAATTTTTCTTTGAAGAGCTTTTGATCTGATTCAAGTTTGAACAACAATTCTATTCTTTTTTGAAGAGCTAACTCATGTGCATCGTTGCCACTTGCTATTGAATTTTTAGAAAGTGTGATGATTTGGTCCAACTTATTTTCATCGAAATACAATTGATTATCTATCTTCATTGCATCGATAAGCTGTTTTTTGTTGGCTGTAGCGATCTTCCTTGCAGAAGGGAAGTTATACAATAAATTCATTAAACTCTTGGTAAAGATATTGGATTGAAAAGATTCCAATTCAGGAAACAAAATGTAGACATAGCGTTTGATTTCATTCTTAACCCTTGAAATCTCCTCAGAAAGGTTGACGATCTCGCGAGAGTATTGAGTGAAATTATCTATCTCCTTAGAAGAAGGAATCTTGTCTGGATATTTTCCTTGAACCTCCTTCGGGGCGTTTCTTTTTACCTAAATGGAGATCAGCTTGGAATCAATATTGTCGTTTTTAGAATGGCGAAGAGTTTCACTTTTTCTGAATTCTTTCAACAAAAGGGGATTAATGATATGGGCATCATAATCGTGTTTAAGTAGATAAGAAAACAAATGTTGATGGTAAATAGAAGTGGATTCCATACCAATTATAATCTCTCTTTTGCTGAACTTTTTAAGGATCTTGTCGAAAGTTGTGAAACCATTCATATTCTGTTTGAGTTTACCGCTAACGATTTTGGCCCTATCTGAATTCTGGACGTAGTAATGAAAAGAGTTTTTAGAAACGTCAATACCAACAAAATACATATTTTTTCACCTCGCTTTAGTATTGTTTGAGGATCCGCCTTTTACAATCATCCTTCTAATACGGCCTTGAAAGGTCAATCAAGTATCGGATTTATAGGCGGAAGGTGGGTAGCGAACAAACTTTTAAACGAACTTAAAAGAGAAGAAAAAGGTAAAGAGATTATACAAGACATTGAAGGAACATCCATATCTAAAAGAGTATTATAGATACCTACTAATGTTGAAATGGATGTATAAAGCAGAAACATATGAAGAAGGGAAAAGAAGATTACACATATTGATAGGGATGATGGAAGAAAGTGAAGATCCTCAGGTATGGAGATGGGCCAAAACATATATAAGGTGGGAAAAAGAAATACTCCAATATTTCGTTAATAGAACAACGACGGCTAAAGTAGAAGGACGTCATACACACATAAAATTAATAAAAAGAATAAGTTTTGGATTCAAGGAAGTTTTGAGATATACCAAAAAAGTTCTATTAGGAGTGATGCCAGAAAGATTCATAAAACTACCAAATTTCATCACAGAAGGAACAACATATTGTAAACAGTTATCCTTTCTGAGCTGAAATTATTCAACAAAAAAAGCTGTATTACCTTTTTCATCATCTCTTCAGTCTGTTCCATCAACCATATTTGACAAGGAGCCAAAAGTATTTGACATATTATTACCGAAATGTTATAATATTACCAAATGTTATAATACCCATTTCAGAAAAAATCAAATTGATGGTTAATAAATGATAAAGTAAGTTAAAATAAGAACAAAAAACAAAATAAGTACAAAAGATTTTTTATTAATGTATAAGCTTTCATCTCATTATTAATGACAATTGTATAATATTATTACCAAAAAACAAAGATATCCTATCAAACAAATTATACACCTAGGATGTAAAAATCAAATATTGAAGGTATTAAAAGTCGGTTACAATGCATGTTTTAGAATTTCGGAAGACACTATAAACATATTATAGACACTTTAGAAATAGAAAAATTTTGAAAAGGGGAGGTGGTTTTTATGAGGGTTAGAGAATAGGATAAGATGTCTCGCTTTTCAGAGAATTAGTAAAAAAGAGTTTCAAATACTGAGTAAAAGTGCAGAAGGAGAAAGGAGATATTTTGGGAAAAAATTGATTTTTAAAACCATGATGTAATGAGCATTTTAGAGTTTCTAAAGGCAGTATTAAACATATTATACAAGGAGGTAAAAAGTGATGCTAAGTAAAAGAAAAGAATTAGTTAAAGAAATTAAGAAAGGAGAAATAGAATTAACCAAAGAGCAAAGGATAAAGTTGGCAAAAGAGTTGGGTATCATATGTGATAATCTGATTCTTTCTTTAATACCTAAGGATTATGAAAATTTAAAAATCTCTGACTTAGGAGAAGATTTAATGATAGCTATGGGGAGAACTTACAGAGTAAGTTAGTTATTATGATGTCCCGGTGCCGAATCCTGTAGGTAAATTTTTTTAAAGCTTCTGCAAAGAGAAAGCAGGTTAAAGAAAGGCTAACCAAGGCAATAAAGTTAATAGTTTTATTTCTCGTGCACAGTATCGATTTATCAATTCTTTATAATGGTTGAAAGAAATTAAACGAATCACCTTCTCATCCTTTAATAAGAATATTATTTTTCATGTAATTAAGATATTTTTATGGTTCTATCACGAAAATA
>NZ_AZRI01000043.1:0-16423 GCF_002895585.1 Petrotoga sp. 9T1HF07.CasAA.8.2
GTTATCCGTCATCGGCTTGGTGAG
The DNA here is from genome assembly GCF_002895585.1 of Petrotoga sp. 9T1HF07.CasAA.8.2. Classification (NCBI taxonomy): domain Bacteria; kingdom Thermotogati; phylum Thermotogota; class Thermotogae; order Petrotogales; family Petrotogaceae; genus Petrotoga; species Petrotoga sp. 9T1HF07.CasAA.8.2. The sequence goes on from NZ_AZRI01000043.1 coordinate 25, forward strand.
CCTTTACCTCACCAACTACCTGATGGATAGTAGGTCCATCCCAAGGCTGACTCCCACTTTCCCCTCTCGGGCTTATCAGAGTTTACCTACCGTTTCCAGTAGCTATCTCTGTCCTCGGGGTAGGTCCCTACCTTTTACTCACCCGTTCGCCACTGATCATTACTCCGAAGAGTAATAACCCGTTCGACTTGCATGTGTTACGCACGCCGCCAGCGTTTACCCTGAGCCAGGATCAAACCCTTCATCCTAAACTCTTCAGTCTCCTCTATCTACTTTTCAAAGACCAACATGCATTGAGGGGTGAACCCCTCAAACTCCACAAATTCAAATTCCTTCTTTTTTAAAAGAACTTCGTTTGCATAAAAACGCAAACTTCATTAACTCTTTCATCCTTCAGCGTTGTATATATTATCACATCACTCTACCTTTTGTCAATTTCTTTTTTATGAACTTATTTGAAAATTATTGTGAATTGATAATTTTGTCTGAATCCTTTATTCGAAAACATTGATCTTGTATTTAAACAAGCGAGGCCTTTAAACCCAGGCCTCACTTAAGTTAATTTTGGTTTGATATTTATAGTAATTTCAATGAATATTATAGCCTAATAGTGACTCCTCGATCAAAACTTCATTTTTCATATCATCTACCAACTTACTAGCATCGATTGTTTCGCCTTCTAGTGAATGATTTAGTCTTCTGTTTATAAAATTAGATAAATATTTCATTCCTAAACACCTCCTCATCTTAAAATCAAAAATCTTATTTTTGAAAATCGTTTTATTTCAAAAGTACTTCACTGATGGAACTTTAAAAATTTTTATACTATGAAATTTCTTTCACTATAGTATTATAACTAATGTATATTAAGCACTAATTTAAATTAGATTAATTTTATCGGATTTAATTTTTAAAAAATAGATGCCGTTTCAGCATCTATTTATAATCATATTATTATAATAAATTTACGCAATTAGCTTTGTATTTCTTCCATAAATACAATATTGTCTTTCAACAAAGCTTCTAAATCTTCGACTGTGTATACTTTAAGTGGTTCTATACCGTTAAAGGATGTCGCATATTCATTGGTGTAAGCACCAGTATTTATAAAATATACTATATCGTTATAATCAATATTAATTGGCAATTCAATTTCATCATAGATAGTATCTACACTGTCGCAGGTAGGACCAGCTAAGGTCATAGTTGTTGTTTCGGAATACTCTTTGCCTTCCACCAGCACTTCGTACCTGAAATTTTCAATGGTTTCCATTAAACCGTGAAAAACACCGGTATCTAAAAACACCCAGTTTTGTGTACCCTTTCTACTCCTTAAAAGAACTCTTGAGGCAATTATCCCTGCATTACCAACCATAGACCTTCCCGGCTCAGATAAAACTCTTAACCCTTTCACCCATCCAAGATACTCTTTGATCGATTCATTTATTATTTCTCCAATTTCTTCTACGTCCGGCACTGGTTTTGTATGTTCTACTGGAATACCACCGCCTAAATTCAGCATTTTTAAATCAATCTTTTGCTTGTGAAGTTTTTCAAAAACCTCGCTGGCATTCAAAATTGCTTCCTTCCACTTGTATTTGTTATATGATTGTGAACCAACGTGGAAAGATACCCCATATGGAATTAATCCTTTTCTTTTTGCATATTTGAGTATTTCTATTAAATGATCTACGTCCGTACCAAATTTACCTGACAGTGGCCAATCCGAATCATTGGAGCTCATTGAGAGTCTTCCATATACTTTAGCACCTGGAGCGTTTCTTGCAATCTTTTCAACTTCCATCTCAGCATCTACTGCAAAATATTCTACTCCATTATCCCAGGCGAATTTTATGTCTTTTTCTTTCTTTATGGTATTTCCAAAACTCATTTTATCTGTAGAAATTCCCAACTTCATCAATTTCTCTATTTCCCCTCTTGATGCAACATCAAAAGAAGCTCCTAAATCTCTTAATGTTTCAAGTATGCTAGGATGAGAATTGGCTTTTACCGCATAAAAAATTTCCACATCGTTGATTGAATTTTTGAGCTTGTAATAATTTTCCTTTACATAATTAGTGTCTAATACTAAAAAGGGTGTTTCTAGATTTTTTGCCGCTTCTCTTATGAGTTGCGTTAATTCCAATTTATCCAACCTCCCTAAGTTTTTTTGGATTACTATCTTTAGAAACTCTAAAATTCCATATATAGCGCCATTTTACCCCGCTCCCTACCCACAGTTGTCATGAAAGTATCGGGTTTTCAGAGAATCCCAATTTCAAAAATCATAAATTTCTAATTCAATATTTAATACACAAAAAGTAACGCACAAACATTTATTTAGTTAATATATAATTATGCTAAGTTACATTATTAAATATCCGGAATGGTATTCACAAAATCCCTTTGTAGTGGTATAATTTAAACGAATGGCAGTTAATAAGCCGAGGTGGCGGAATTGGTAGACGCGTAAGATTCAGGATCTTATGGGCTTTTGTCCGTGCGGGTTCAAGTCCCGCCCTCGGCACCATCCACCTTTCTTTAAGAGGCGGAAGCTCGTTTCTTCAGAAAAGGTGGTTTTTTATTTTATGATTCAATTTTGATATAATTTAAATAATTGTTGGAAAATCAAAAGGAGGTCCATTGTATTAATGAGAAGCGTTTTTAGAGATTTTACTGATTATTTTTTTGAAGTATTGACTTATCCAAAAGAAAAATGGAATTTATTTTGGCAAGACTACAAGAGAACTTTAGATTTTATAAATCTTTATCAAGAAAAAAAAGGTATCAAAGATGATGAAATTGTTGAAAAGTTTAAAAAAATTGGAAGAAGGGAACTTGACAGGGCTTTTTGGTACAAGCAAGAAATCATAAAAGATTTAAAAGCTGATATCATCAAGGACCTGACAAAATCCTCTGAAAAGTTTCAAGTTGACAGGGGAGATTATGCGGTTTATTTAACTGTGTTCACAGGTGATAGCCCTTACGAATTTTTAGAATCATTCATAGGAACCATAATTGGTATAGATATACTTTATTTTTATTTCAACAGGGATAAGATCGACCCAAAAACCCTAATAGAAGAAGCAATAATGAAATTCATTAATTCTACACCACCCAATAAGAAAAAAGCTGACTTCTGGATTTTATACGATAAAATTAAAACCCTTATCAGTGACAAAAATTATAACGATAAGCAGAGCATTTTAAAATTAATTTCTCAATTGTTAGCTGAAAGGATACCTTATTATAATTGGGTGGGTTTTTACCTAGTCGATGAGACAGAAGATAATTCTCTTGTATTAGGACCTTTTGTTGGAGAGCCAACAGAACATACAAAAATAAAGTTTGGACAAGGTATCTGTGGGCAAGCAGCAAGTACAAAAACGACCTTCGTTGTTGATGATGTTAGCAAAGAGGATAACTATCTTTCATGCAGCCCAAAAACACAGTCAGAAATCGTTGTTCCCATATTTGATAAAAATGGCAATATTGTTGGTGAAATAGATATCGATAGTCATGAAAAAGCCCCTTTTGATCAAGACGATCGATCATTTTTGGAGGCTATTGCCAAACTACTTTCTGAAAGATTTTGGTAAATAATAAATAAGGTGATTCTGTGAATATAGATAAAATTAAACAAATTTTTAAAGATTATTCTCCAAAACCTATAGGAGTAGAAAATTGTTTTTCAGTGTTGATTTCTTTGATACAAAAAGACAACTCTTTACATCTTTTATACGAATTGAGATCAAAGACTTTAGAGAGACAACCTGGTGAAGTTTCTTTTCCAGGAGGAGAAATTGAGGCAAATGAAACACCAAAAAATGCAGCAATTAGAGAAAGTTGTGAAGAATTGAATTTGCAACCGAATAACATAGAAATATTGGGAGCAGCGGATTATCTCCTTACTCCCTTCAATTATTTAATATATTCGTATGTTGGCTTTTTGAATATAAACGTTAACACAATAAAACCTAATGAAGAAGTGGAAGAGGTATTTACGATACCGTTAGACTATTTCTTATCTCATGAACCTTTAGTGCATAACACTTATCTTACAAACGAAATAGATGAAGGATTCCCTTATGATCTTATACCTAACGGAAAAGATTACAACTGGAGAGTTGGCAAATATCCTGTTTATTTCTATGTTTACGAAGATAGAATTATTTGGGGCATCACTGCCAGATTGACCTATGAATTTATTAAAAAATTGAGATGCTGAAGATTCAATCACACAGTATAAAAGTTAAATCATTTACATTTGTGCCGGTAGGCCCTGTTATAACTAGGCCGTCAATACTTTGTAAGGCATGATATGAGTCGTTGTTATTTAATACATTTTCAACATCTATTCCTTTGCCTTGTAACCTATTGACCGTTTCCCCATCAACTATTCCACCTGCTGCATCCGTTGGGCCATCAGTTCCGTCTGTTCCTACCGAAGCAATCAAAACTTCTTGATATCCTTTAATACCTCGAGCTGCAGATAAAACCAATTCTTGATTCCTTCCTCCTTTACCCTTTCCTCTAACATGAACAACCGTTTCTCCTCCTAAAATTATTGCACAAGGAGTGTTTAAAGGTCTTTCCTTTTCTTTTTCCTCTCTAACTATGGAAGCTAAAAATGAGCCGGCTTCTTTTGCTTCACAATCAAGCGTGGTTGTTAAAATTATAGTATTATATCCCAAATGTTGAGCAATCTTAGCAGCACTTTCACAAACCTTAGTTACACTACCAATAATCCTTGTTTCAACGTTATTTAGATGTTTTGGAGTCTCATTTTTTAGAGCCTGTAAGATCTTTTCTGAAAGTTGTAAGTCATACTTTTTTATTATTTTTTCCACATCTTTGATGGTGGTAGAGTCAGGGTATGCAGGACCAGATGCTATGCTATCCAATCTGTCCCCTAACACATCAGATAAAACAAGAGAATATATTTTTGCAGGTTCAACTAATTTTGCAAAATTTCCTCCCTTAACTCGAGATAGATGTTTCCTAACTGTATTTATTTCCACTATATTTGCTCCAGATTTTAACAACATATCTGTGACATTTTTTATGTCTTCTAAAGTAACACCCTCAACGGGAAGCTCAAAAAGGGCTGAACCTCCTCCTGAAACAAGAAATAATACAACATCATCTTCACGTAAATTTTCTACCAATTCTATAGCTTTCTTTGTGGCTTTTATAGTATTTTCATCTGGAATCGGATGACCTGCTTCATATATTTGGAGCCCTTCTATAGTTCCTTGAGAATGGCCATATTTTGTTATAACTATTCCATCTTTTACCTTATCCTTTAAGAAATCTTTTGCTGCTTTAGCCATCCTCCAAGCAGCTTTACCTATAGCAACTATATGAATATTATCATCTAAACTCAACTTCTCAAGTTCTTGTTGAATAGCTTTTTCAGGTAAAACAGAATCTATTGAACTTTTTATTATTCTAAAGGCATCTTCACGTAAATTTTTCAAACAATCAACTCCTTACAAAATCATTAAACTTATAATCCATATAACGATTGCTGCCGTGACTCCTTCTATTAATGTCCCCAGCGTTTGAAGCCTATAAGCTTGATTAACACTCATTCTAGAAAATTGTGAAACAACCCAGAAATAACTATCGTTGGCATGAGATACTACCATGGAACCAGCTCCAATGGCAACAACAGACAACGCTATTGCAGCAGGTGTGGTCAAACCTAGAGAGCCCATCAATGGTGCCATTAACGATGCAGTAGTTATTATGGCAACAGTTGAAGATCCTTGGGCCGATTTAATCGCTGCAGCTACGATAAAAGGCAGCCAGATACCTAAATTAGCTGTTGCTAAACCTTCGCCTAATACATTTGCAATTCCTGAATTTTGAAGGACTCTTCCAAATGCACCACCAGCTCCTGTTATCAAAATAATAGATGCTGCATTTAACAATCCTTCACCTACCCAACCACTTGAAGAAAGCATCTTTTTATCTAATTTTTTAGGTAAAGTGAAAGCTATTAAAACTCCTATTAAAAGAGCGATTACCGGATTACCAACAAAACCAAAAAAGTTTCTAATAGCTCCGTCTCCAAAAGGTCTGGTTGGGAAATCAGAAATTGATTTTAAAAGTATCAATATGATAGGAACAACTATCGGCATGAAAGAATTAAAAGTTGAAGGGGCTTTCTTGGTTCTTTCCTCTATTTCGGAATCGCTTAATTCAGGTTCTGGATCTATATATATTCTTTTTCCCATTATATTGGCGTATAGTACGCCTATTAGCATAGCGGGAATAGAAACTACCAAACCAATTAATATAACCATCCCCAAATCAGCGCCTAAGATCCCAGCGGCAGCTATAGGCCCTGGTGTAGGAGGAACCATTGTATGAGTTGCATACAACCCAAGACTAAGGGCAAGACCGGTTGCTGCAAGAGAGAACTTTGCCCTCTTCGTAACAGCCCTGTTCAAAGGAGAAAGAATTACAAATCCAGAGTCACAAAAAACAGGGATGGAAACTATATAACCTATTATTGCCATAGCCAACGGAACTCTTTTTTCCCCAGTTAATTTTAAAGTAGCTTCAGCCATCTTAAACGCGCCGCCAGACTTTTCAAGGAAGGTACCGATTATGGTGCCAGGGGCGATCACGATGCCTATACTTCCAAGCGTTCCTCCAAAACCACCGGTAATTGAATCAACTATGTCTGTCAAACTCATTCCAGAAAAAATACCAAACAAAACTGCAGTAAACAGTAAAACTAGGAAAGGATGCAGAGTTAATCTTGCAGTTGCAAAAACTATAAAAACAACAGATAAAACCAACAAAACTATAAGCCATATACCCATTCATAATACCCCCTTTTTATTTTTTTCCAAATACATTCTTTTATCTGCTATTTCAATGGCTTTCTCAATATCAGGGGCTTCTTCAGGAACAAGACAGTACCCTAAACTGATAGAAGATATTATCAATGTATCCTTAATTGTTATTGGGGTTTTAACAGTTGATTTGATTCTTTGTATTATTATATCAATACTATTGTTTTCTCTTATTTCATTTATTATTATAACAAATTCGTCTCCTCCGTACCTAAAGATTAAATCATCAGATTTAATAGAATTTTGAATTCTCTTTGTAAGGAGTTTTAAAGCTTGATCCCCTACGGTGTGACCAAAATTATCGTTAATCTGTTTAAAATTGTCAAAGTCCAAAAAAATAACGGCCTTTTTTGAACTATCAGATTTATGTTGAGAAATATATTTTTCAAGGGCTTTCCTATTGTACACTTGAGTTAGTATATCTAAATCGGATCCTAGAAACAGTTCATTCAAAGAAAAAATCGTTTTTAAAACTCTATCTATATCTTCCAGAAAATAATTTATCAATTCTTTTTCAAATTTGGATATTTTTACTTCCCTAAACCAATCCACATTCAAAACACCTATTATTTCATTTTTTACCATAATCGGTATGCCCAACCAGGACTTGGACAAGCTATGTTTTTGATTCCAAAGGGTACTCTTTTTAGTATCTTTTATAAAAAGTATTTTTTTTGTATTGAATACCCTTTTTATATGTTCTCCGCTAATCTGTATTTCTTTGGCTACTTCTTCTAAGGGAAGAAAGTCTAAATTCTTTGACCAGAATAAAAATCTCCATTCGTCATCAGGTGGAGTTATTAAAAAACTCCAAGAATCGGCTTTTAAAAAGATAGGTAACTTTTCTATAATAGATTTAAGTGCATAATCCTTTTCGACCTCATTTTCTAAACAAGTAATTGCCGCTTCAAAAAGAGTAGCGTTAAATCTACTTCTTATAACTTTTTTAGGGTCAGGGGGAATGAAAATAGGTGCTTTATCATTTTTATTAGCGATTCTTCTAACATAGATAGCAATTTTTATCCCTATATAAAAAACATAGACCAATATTAACAAAATTACAATGTGAATAATTATATATACCATACTAGCTCCTTCAAATATTACAATTATCGTATATGAATCTTTTTTTCTTAAAATTAAACGAAGATCCTATTCAAAATGGTAGAATTGTGATTTTTTTATAACTTTTTATAATCCACTACAGCAAAAGTCCATAACTTGTAGTTTGAGCTTTTTACCCATTCGGCGCTTATGGGCATAGCAAATTCCGGAGCCAATCGCCCATTTAATATCCAATATTTTGACTCTTCGTTGTTATATATACCTGGATTTACCAAAATTTTGAGTTTTAAAGCGCTATCTACTATATCCACAAAATCTATGGTATCTTCATTTTGAAGGAAACGTTTTATCTCTTCTAAAATTTCTTTAGGTGGCAAGGGCTTAACATTAATTAAAGCAATATTTTTTGAAAGAGGACCGATAATTTTAACGTTTGCAATATCTCTTTGAACATCGTAAAAATCAAGCACATCGTGAATCACTTCGTTGGCAATGATATCAGCTCTTGAATGATAATCTCTATTAACAGACATTTTTAATAAATGTTTGTACTTACAACCTTCTCTTATACTATTCTCCCCAATTTTTGGTATCTTTATATTATAATACTCCAAAATCTCCCTTATCTCTTCTTTGTTCAAATTTAAAATAGGAGAGTATATCCCATCAAAAAACTTAATCCCCGTATTGCCCCATGAATCAGATAAGTTGGCACCTGAAGCAACTATCCCTTTATAAGAAAACTGCTTTACCTTTCCGATTTTTACAATCCTTGTACATTGATTACAATTTGGGCCATGGTACATTATCTCCTCCTGTTCTTCTTCGCCTCGTGAAAAAAATAATTTTAAACCCAACTGTTTGGATAAGGTTAAAACAGCTTCTAATCCTTTTGAGTAAGAATAACCACCAAAACAAACGTTTACTAAAGTAATCTTACTTTTAGGAAAAATATCTTTTGCAAGTAGGGCTACGACGGTACTGTCCATACCTCCTGAAAAAGCAATATACAAATGTTTATTACCTATTATCTCTTTCATTTCCTTTTTTATAGAATCTATTTTCTCTTCAATCGTTGTTGTCATTCCTCTCTCCCGTTTATATCTTAATTGTTTCTCTTTTCAGAAAAAGTCTGAACTGATCAAAGGGTAAAGGCTTACTAAAATAATAACCTTGTACCTCATAGCACCCTTCCTCTTGAAGAAATAATAACTGTTCTTCACTTTCTACCCCTTCTGCAATAACTTCAAATCCTAAGCTTTTCGACATTGAAATGATACTTGATACTAACCTTTGAGACGTCTTATCATGTAAAATATTATCAATAAAACTTTTATCTATTTTTATCTTATCAATATCCAATTTATTTAAGTACGAAAGTGAAGAAAATCCGGTTCCAAAATCATCAAGGGCTATCTTTAATCCTATTTCTTTTAAAGCCTTTATTTTTTTCTGAGCTGAATAAAAATCTTCAATGAATAGATCTTCTGTTAGCTCAATTCCTAAGTAAGAAGGATTTAAATTATACTTATGCAACATACTTTCAATGTTATATAAAAAATTCTCTCTTTCAAAAAATGATTTTGAGACATTGAAAAAAATCCTTATGTTTTTATTTAATGATTCGTTTATAACGCCTGAACTCTTTATTGTTTCCTCCAAAACAAACTGATCGATCCTATCCATAAGCGCATTCTTTTTAGCAATACCCAAAAATTCATTTGGTGATAAAATAGAACCGTTCTCTTTTTGTAGCCTAATTAATGCTTCAGCACCTATAATATTCATCGAATTTGTATCTATTTGGGGTTGAAAATACATCAATAGTCCCTTATTTTCCAAAGCCAAATTTATCTCATCTTCCACTTTCTTTTCAAATCCAAAAATTTTCGATAATTCGGGTGAATAAAAATTGATAGTTTTTTTCTCTGAATCTTTTAAAGCTATTTTCGCCTGATTTATTAAATCTTCTGGATTGGTTGAATCTACTGGGTAGTTGCTTACACCTATCTTCATTTTTAAAAAAATTCTTTCTCCAAATATTTGAAAAGGTTTTGATAAGTTATTTAAAAGGTTGGCTGCGAATTTTTCTAACTCATCTACATCTTCAAAACTACCAAGCAAAGCAAACTCGTGTTTAGAGATCACGGAGACAAAGTATTTTTTATCAACAATTTCGATAATTTTCTTTGCCACATCTTTTATAACGTGATTCATCGTTTCTAAACCATAAAAATCAATTAATTCGTGTAATTCTTCGATTTCCACTATCAAAAGAGCAAGTTTATTTTCTTGTGTGTTTTTTTGTAGAACCTCTTCAATCCTTTCCAATAAATTTTTCGAGTTTGGCAAACCTGTTAAAGAATCATGTTTGAGTACTCTTGTTATTTCTTCTTCTTTTTTAACCCTATTAGTAATATCCGTATTTATAGCCATATACCCTATTACTTCGTTGTTGTATCCTTTAATTTCGAAGAAATTTGAATAAAGGAATATGACTTCACCGTTCTTTTTTCTATCTATTATTCTACCGCTCCAAAATCCTTTTGATTTAAGTTCTTGCCACATCTGCTCATAAAAACTTTTATCGTGCATATTTGAAGCCCAAAAGTGAGGGTCCTTCCCGATAACCTCATCAAGAGTATAGCCGGTCATTTTTAAAAATGCTTTGTTTACCCTCACTACTTTATTGTTTTTATCAGTTATCACTATGGCCTGAGGAGAATTGTCAATTACCTCTTTTGGGAAAAATGTATCAGGACTCATCAAACCAAAATTCTTCTGGGGATTGCGAACCAAAACGTATAAAACATCTTTTCCGTCCCTTCTTTTTTTCTTTCCTATTAAATCAAAAGTATTAAAACCTTCTCTGTTGCTTTTCAAAGAAACTTTCAACGTCCACTCGGCTTCGTATTCACTGCTATTAACTTTATCGATAATTTTTTGGACATCTTCTTCTTTTATCAAACCTAATAACTCATTTAGATTTTGGGGAAGCTCGTTTTTCCCAATACCGGTGATTTGTTTTAAATTTTCTGAATACAATATCTTACCATTAGACAGATCTATTCGCATTACAGCTCCAGTATACATCTCGGAGGCGGATTCATACATATCCAATAGCTCTTCTATTGCCTTTTCGTCATTTTCCACCATAACCTCTCCTATTAAAAATATTTGCTTTGAACTCTTTTAATCAGACTTTATAATAATAGATAATTAAAACTTGTATGATAAAATATACATTGATTATATTATAGTCTTTTTAATTATAAATAAAGATAAAACAAAATTTTCAAAAAGTATTCCTTTTATTTACAGAAAAAAACCAAAAGAGGTGATCAATGTTGATGAAAATCAAAAAAGAAAACTCTATATTTAGTTTTTCTAAAACAAATACTCCCGTAGCTAAAGTTAAACCAAAAGAGAAAATCTGTATAGAGACCAAAGACGCTTTAAGTGATGAAATAAGATCTGAGAACCAGTCTTTCGATTCAATAAACTGGGAAAAAGTTAATCCGGCTACAGGTCCTATTTTCATTGAAGGGGCAAAAGAGGGAGACGTTTTGGAAGTTAATATAGAAAATATAAAAATAACTCGAGATTATGGTGTAATGTTAACGGGCAAAGATATGGGAGCCTTAGGTGATTCTTTTGAACGAAGTTTTATCAAAATAGTACCAATAAAAGAAAACAAAGCTTTTTTGTATGACTATGAAATACCTTTAAAACCGATGATAGGGGTTATTGGTACCGCTCCTAAGGAAGGAAGTATCCCTTGTGGTACACCTGGAGAGCATGGTGGAAACATGGACTGTAATATCATTGGAGAAGGAACTACCGTGTATCTACCTGTGAATGTTGAAGGAGCTTTATTTGCTTTAGGCGATTTACATGCAGCTATGGGAGATGGGGAAGTTTGCGTGACAGGTGTGGAAATCCCCGCTGAAGTATCCGTTTCATTCAATATAATAAAAGATAAAAATTGGAAATTGCCTATGGTGAAAACTGAAAAAAATATTTATTCATTAGCTTCAAAACCATCTTTAGATGAAGCTTCAATTACAGCCACAAAAAACATGGTACATTTTTTGAGCCAAGAATATAAATTGAGTAAAGAAAAGGCTATGTTCTTGCTCAGCGCTATCGGAAATCTTCAAATTTGCCAAGTGGTTGATCCTTTAAAAACCGTGAGAATGGAACTACCGTTAGAATTCCTAAAATAGATATTTTTAGCAATAAAAGGAGAGTAATTCAGTGACGGCACTTATAAATTTCGTAATAATAGCAACACTAGGAAACATATCCAAAAGATTTTTACCCAAAAATACGGGTGATATTCTAACAACTTTGATAATCAATTTTACTCTTCCCATGACTGTATTTATAGGTATAACTTCGTCTCATATAGATTTATCTAAATTATTTTTTGTTTTAATAGGCTTATTAGGCGGTTTACTGATCTTTTGGGGTGGAAAATTTTTAATAAGAACTTTAAAAATCGAAGATGTTAAAATAAGTACCGTGATACTATTAGCTTTTTGTGGATTGAATATTGGCCTTTTCATGTACCCTTTGGCAGAAATGTTATGGGGCATTGAATCCATAACTTACTTTGCACTTTACGACTTAGGAAACAGTTTTATAGTATTTGGAGTTGGCAAGTCTGTTGCTGAAGGAAAAGGAGGAAAGTTCCACATTGTAGACCTGTTTGAATTTCCTCCCTTTATAGCTTTAATTATAGCTTTTTTCCTAAACAGCGTTAATTTACCTGAATTTATACTTTCCCCGATGATGGTTATAAAAGACGCGAATAATTTCTTGATAATGTTTTTAGTAGGTTTTTATTTCAATATAGTATCTCTAAAAGCCCACAGAAGAATCTTAACAATTTCTGTAATCACAAAGTATTTGTTAGGGTTGATAGTTTCTCTATCCACTTTACTAATCCCTGTAAGTACAGAACTGCAAAGAATTTCTCTTTTTCTTTCCCCATTGCTACCAAGTGCAATGATGGCGATCGTTTATTCGGTAAAAAACAACTATGACTCCGAACTCGCTAGCAGTTTCGTGAGTCTGACAACTCTTATTTCTTTCATAATTGTATTTGTTGTAACAGCGATAATGGGTTTTTGATAGACTCTTGTGTTTTTTAAAAACAATTGCTATTATAATTCTCTACTTAGAAGTTGAACGGTTTTTCTTTTTAAATATCGCCATAGGAAGAAACTAAAAATCAAGAATATTAAGTTTAGAATGATTAAAATAATATACTGATCGAATAATGGAACCAGCTTATATATCAAGAACCCCATGATTGCAACAACTCCAAAAACCAACAATACAGCAAGCAAACCATTTATATTTTGTTTCATCGCCTTCTGTGGATTATCCCAGTTTAAGTATGGTTTTGAAGCATCAATAATCATTTGAATTATATTTAGAAACAAATTAAAAATAATCGCTAAGATCATGGCTCCGCAAAATTCATAAAGATTTAGTTTAAAAAGTAATGTCCCAATAATTAAACCAGAAACAAAACCTAAAGAGCTTATTTGCATAATATGTTTAATTTTGGCCCTCAAAATTTGATCCACATTTACAGGTAATATTTTCAGTTCTTTTATCAAACCTCCTTCCCTTGAAAAACATGAGTAAGAAACGCCGTTTATTGACGAAGCTAAAGTTGCAACAAACCCAACAATGAATAATTTGTATTGTAATATCATGCTGATCATTTGATTGCTTAACCCTAAATCCACATTAGTGAATATAATACCAAAGACTATTAATATTATAGGAAAAACTAAAACATTAGCAAATCCATTGACTGAAAATGAAGGTGTTTTCAAAAAATACTGCCACTCTCTTTTCAATAGAGCTTTGTCTACTGTAGATTCTTTCGTGAAGAAGTTATAAGTTTCTTGAATTTCAGATTTTCTAAGTAAAGGTTTTGATTCTATCAGGGAAGAATAATTAGAAAAATATAACTTTTCCCCAATATACAACGTTAAAATTAATAGGGATAAATGAAAGCCCAGGAACAATAAAAGCCATGCTAAATTTAAAAAAATGCCACTAGTTAAAGATTTTACGGCTAAAAAAGCTGGGGGATAAAGCCATGCTACTTTAGTAATCGTACTGTCCGGATTGATAGAAATATTGGGTATTTCGTTTTGATTTTCCATATTTATTGAGAAAGTTGACCCTGATAAAAACAAATATAAACCAAAGATAACCATAAGAAAAATTGTTGATAAATACAATAGAAGCTCTAGCCTATTAGATTTTTTTAATAATCTTGAAGTGAACAAAGTATAGAGTAAAACCAAAGTCATTGGAAATACTTGCGAAAAAAGAAAAACAATTAAGAATATTAAATAATATAAAAAATTTTGTTTAGTATAAACCCCAAAATAAATCAAAGAAGGCAGCAATAATATCAATGAAATAAACATTTGATCTGATAAAATTACAGATAATTTCCCTAAAATAACTTCATAAGGTTTCAAAGGTAAGGTTAACAAAAGCTTCATGTCTTCATTGATAAATAATTCTCCAATCAGCAGAAAAGCACCTAAGAAGAAGCCAAAAAAACCAGCTAAGACAAAAAAATTTGCCAGAAATAATGGCTGAATATTCAAGATTGTATAAGTTTCCAAAGTAGTTTTAAGCATGTTGAGGTAGGGAAATGAATAGGCAACAACCGTTGGTACAAGTGCGCAAAAAATAACTATAAAAGTAATTAAATCACTTTTATTCCTTTTTATAGAGTATTTAGTTTTGGAAATTCCATAGTGTTGATCAAATTTAATCAAGATAAGAGAAATCAATCTTTTCACTTTCACTATTTGTCACCTCTAAGAATATTTGTTCCAAACTTTTATCCCCTTTGAGCTTTCTTAGTTCGTTTATAGAACCATCAAAGATGATTTTCCCTTTATCAATTATTGCTATTTCATCACAAATTTTTTCTGCAATTTCCATAATATGTGTGGAAAAAAATACTATATTTCCTGCTTCCACATGTTTTTTCATAAGATTTTTCAGAATAAAAGCTGACTCAGGATCAAGTCCAACAATCGGCTCGTCGAGAATCCAGAACTTTGGGTTGTGAATCAACGCAGCAATCAGAGTTAATTTTTGTTTCATTCCATGGGAGTAAGTAGAAATAGGATTACTAATAGAGTTTTCGAGCTTAAAGGTTTTTATCAGCCACTCCCCTCTTTTTTTGCGTTCATCAAGCGGAACCTCAAACACATCGCTTATAAAATTTAGATAAGATATTCCTGTTATCTTTTCAAATAGAAATGGTTCATCAGGGACAAAACCTATCAACTTTTTTATCTTTATTGGTTCTTTTTGAAAATCCATACCATCATAAATAATTCTTCCAGAAGTTGGTTTGTACAAACCAGTAATCATGTTTATAGTGGTTGTTTTTCCTGCACCGTTAGGCCCTAAAAACCCGAAAATTTTCCCATCTTCTATTTCCAAGTTTACATGATCCACTGCCACTACGTTTTCAGCAAAACGTTTTGTAAGATCGATCAATTCAATCAATTTGATTACTGCCTCCTTTTTCAGGAATTCGGATTAAATCACCGAGGTCCAAGGAATTATCCCCCCTCAAAATTATCTTTTGATTGGGATTCGCACTGTCGATTAAACTACCATCTTCCAGATTTACTATTTGATCTAATAATACTTTGGTATTTTCGCCTTTTTTGGTTACAATCTCTAATTCTTCACCCTTTTCTATCTTATTCCTGATATCAACAACATATTGATCTTCAGATATCTTTTCTATAATTTTCCCCACAAATTTGTAATTTCTAATGTAAGAAGAAGTCTTATAATTTTGGGAGTTTTCATCCGGTTTATGAAAGTAAAAACCTGATGTGTATTCTCTGTGACTAACGCTTTCGAGTTCTTTTTTTAAGCAATCGATAAGTTCCTTTGTGTATTCTTTGTTGTAATAGCTATCTATTGCTTGCCTGTATACTTTAGTCGTTACTCCTGCATAATAACTACTTTTCATCCTTCCTTCTATCTTTAAACTATCAACTCCGGTTTCGATTATTTTATCAAGAAAATCGATAGTGCAAAGATCTTTAGAATTCATAATGTAAGTTCCTCTTTCATCTTCAAACACAGGAAAATACTCCCCAGGCCTTTTTTCTTCCATTAAATAGTATTTCCATCTACAAGGCTGTGTACATTCCCCTCTGTTGGCGTCTCGCCCCGTCAAGTAATTACTTAATAGACATCTTCCTGAAATAGATACACACATCGCTCCATGTATGAATACTTCAATTTCTATATCTGGGACTTTTTCTCTGATTTCTGATATTTCTTTTAATGAAAGTTCTCTTGCCAATATGACTCGCTTTGCCCCTAGATCTCTCCACATAGAAACACCTGACACTTATACACATCTGACGCTGCCGACGACTCCTTACCTT
>NZ_AZRI01000044.1:0-8910 GCF_002895585.1 Petrotoga sp. 9T1HF07.CasAA.8.2
GGCGAAGGGGCGCTAAAGCAGACTAGATTTAACTTAGATTGATGCAGGTGTTTTCAAAATTTTTGAATTCTAAAAAATCTGTTTAAAGTAGCTTTTAGTGTTTCTAAGGACAATAAAATATTCTATAGAAAGAGGTGGACATTAGTACATGGACCAAATAGCAAAACATCTTTCAAGAAAAAATATTTGTGAAGAAATAAAACCCGGGGCCTCTTCCTTAATAATATTTGGAGCCTCAGGAGATTTAACTTTTAGAAAATTAATCCCTTCTATATATACGTTGTTCAAAAAGAACCTTTTACCCAACGAATTTTTCTTACTGGGAATAGCAAGATCTAAATTCACTGATGAAGAATACCGCCAAGAAATAAAAAATAGATTATTGGAAGAAAACGAAGATAACTTTATAATTTCAAAATTTATTGAAAAAGTTTTTTACATTTCAGGTTTCTACGACGATGATTCCCTGTACCTGGATCTAAAAAATAAACTAAATTATTTAGATAAAGTTTTTAACACCCAAGAAAATCATCTTTTTTATCTTTCAACACCCCCAAACGTTTATTTAGAAATAATTAAACATTTGGGGAAGTTCAATTTGACAAAAGAAAGTGAAAACTCTTACTCAAGAATAATAATAGAAAAACCTTTTGGCAGTAATTTTAACACATCAAAAGAATTAGATGAGGAACTCCATAAATATCTGAATGAAACCCAAATATACAGAATTGACCATTACCTTGGTAAAGAGACCGTTCAAAATATAATGATGCTCAGATTTGCAAACATTGTTTTTGAACCCATATGGAATTACAAATACATAGATAACGTTCAGATAACTGTTGCTGAAACATTAGGCGTAGAACATAGGGCTGGATACTTTGAACAAGCTGGTTTATTAAGAGACATGTTTCAAAACCATATGATGCAGCTTTTAACTTTAGTAGCTATGGAACCGCCTGCTTCCCTTGAAGATACAAGCGTTAGGGACGAAAAGACAAAACTATTGAAAGCTATAAGACCCTTTGAAAAAGAGAAGATAGATGAATACTTTGTAAGGGGCCAATATATTGAGGGAATGATCAATGGTAAAGAAGTTCCATCTTATACAGAAGAAAAGAATGTTGATCCACACTCCTTTGTAGAAACATTTGTAGCGTCTAAATTTTTAATCGACAATTGGAGATGGAGCGGGGTACCTTTTTATTTAAGGGCAGGCAAGAGGTTGAAAAGAAAGGTTACAGAAATAGCCATAATCTTTAAAGACGTTCCTCATTCGATATTTGCTAAAAACGATATAACCTTAGAGAAAAATGCCCTCATTCTCAATATACAACCAGACGAAGGGTTTTCACTGAAAATTCAAGCGAAACAACCAGGTTCCAAACTTTGCTTGAATACTCTAACAATGGATTTCAACTACGACGAATTCTTCAAATTCAAAGGGCCAGATGCATATGAAAGGCTACTCTTGGACGCCATGTTGGGAGATCAAACACTTTTTGTAAGAAGTGACGCAATGGAAATTTCATGGAAAATCTTCACCCCAGTTTTAGAAAAATGGGAAGATGAAAAAGATAATGGATTGATATTTTACAAAGCTGGTACATGGGGACCAAAAGAATCTTTTGAACTATTAGAAAAAGATAACAGAAGTTGGCGAAACTTAGACTTTGAAAGCGAGAATCTGTATGAAAGCAAAGTTTTTTGATGATCCCGAAACATTTCACAATGAAACTGTAAATTTAATTTATATCCTATATGACGAGAGTATAGGAGAAAACAAACTATTCACCTTAATGCTCTCAGGTGGAAGAACTCCACTTCCAATTTATGAAAAATTGGCATCTGAGTATAAAGATAAAATAAATTGGGAGAAGGTCCACATTTTTTGGGGAGACGAAAGATACGTCGATCAAAAAAGTGAAGACAGTAATTACAAATGGGCACACGATTTGCTAATAAGCAAAATTAATATCCCAACAAATAATGTACATAGGATAAAAACCGAACTACCTATAGAAAAAGCATCACAAGAGTACGAAAAAGAAATAATCAACTTTTTTGGAGAACAAAATCCTGTTTTCGATCTTATATTACTAGGCATAGGAGAAGATGGCCACACAGCATCATTGTTCCCCTCGAGTGACGCTTCAAAAGAAAATAAAAAGCTATACACCGCTACACCACCTTCTGGAAGACCGAAAGTACCAAGAATTACCGCCACTTACAAACTGCTGAACAATGCAAGAAATATTCTTTTTCTAAGTTCATACAAAGGAAAAGAGCAGGTAATAGATGAAATCTTAAACAACCCCAAACCAGCAGAAGAAAAATATCCAACCGCAAAAGTTAAAGTTAAAAATACTTATTTTTTTATAAAAATATAGGGACTGGTTGACAGTCCCTATTAAATTAATAATTATCAAAAGCAAATATCTTTTTGGATATGTAGTAAAGAGAAATCGCCTTAAATTACCTCATCATTTTTGGAAAAATCTTTAAATTTCTTTGTTTTTGTAAATTTTTTGTAATTAACCATATAATTAATTCTTTGGTATAATTATTGAAAAAACCTTTTAATGGATTCAATGCCGCAAAGAGGGAGGGGAATTAGAAGTGTTCAACATAGCTGTCATAGTTAACACTTTAGCCGTTTTGATTGGAGGCACATTGGGAACGCTTGTAGGAAATAAATTGCCGGATAATTTGAGACTCATTTTATTTCAAAGTGTTGGTCTGACTACTTTTTTGATCGGGGTGGGGATGGGGTTAGATGCGAGCAATTTGATCGTCGTTTTGGTGTCTTTAGCACTGGGGGGAGTAATTGGAGAGTTATTGAGAATTGAAAACGGTCTGGGAAAATTGGCAAACATCGTTGAAAGGTCACAAGGAGAAACACCGTTTGTAAGGGGATTTATTACTGCCACTGTTCTTTTTGTTATTGGCCCTATGACGATAATCGGATGTCTAAATGCAGGTCTTTCGGGAGATAACTCTGTTATTTTCTTAAAATCTGTTCTGGATGGAATTTCTTCTATGGTCTTAGCCTCGGTATATGGTGTGGGGGTTACCTTCTCTGCTGTGAGTGTTTTCTTGATTCAAGGGTCAATAGTTAGTTTGGCTGGAATGCTTTCTTTTCTTTCGGACCCTTATTATTTGAATGATTTTACAGCCGTGGGAGGGGCGATGATAATTGCCATTGGAATAAGACTTTTGGAGATAAAAGATATAAAAGTGGGAAACTTCCTTCCTTCTTTGATAATTGTCGTTTTGATAAATTATATTCTTACCTTTTTTGGCAGGTTTTGACAAATTCCTACAAAATATGTTATAATATTTAATAGATAGACTAACAAATGTTTTCTTCTCGTTTAAACTACTATTCATATCTTTGCCGCCCATACTCATACTATATTCACCTATATTTCTAATACTGATGAATTAAACAAAACTAATTATCAAACCTTTTTTCGAAAGGTCGTATTTTTTTTTACTTGCTAAAAAGACTGAAAGGAGGAATCAAAATGCTTAGATTAGAAGATGCCTTATGGAAACTGGAAAAATATGAGGATGAATTGCTATCTAATACGATACTTTTCAATCAGCTTCCTTTAAAAAACCCCAATGAGCAAAAAAACTTTATAATAAGCAAATTGCGAGAAATGAATCTACCCAATATTAAGGAAGATGATGAAGGGAACGTATATGTCTCTTTTGTTAACGACGATACATCCCCTACCGCACTTGTTTTCACAACTATAGATGAGATTCGCGATCCACTTGTTGAAAGATTTGCCAGGGTATTAAAAGGAAAAATAGAAGGTTTAAAAATCGTTTCGTCTTCACTTAAAGTTGCAGCTCTTTTAACTATGATAAAGTTTTTACACCTAGAAAAAGTAGATTTAAGAAAGAATGTATTTTTCCTCTTTCTTAACCAGGCAAGAAAAAACAAATTTTTGAGTTTAGGAGAGTTTTTACAGGAAAATATCAAAAGTTTGGATTATGCTATCAAAATCAATGGCATCAATTTGGGAGACCTCGGTCATCGTTCTTTGGGAAAATATGTTTATAAATTAAAGTTTTATTCCCGAGATTCAATACACAAAACTTCTAAATCTCCATCAACTTTAGAGATATTGTACAGAATAACTTCTAATCTGAAAGAGAATGCAGATATGGAAGGTACGTCTGTAATCATCTTAAAACTCGACAGATTCGAAGACAATACCGAAGTAATAATGGAGATAAAGAGCGAAGGAGACCAAGATTTAGAAACTATAAGTGAAAATTTAAGAGCCACCGTCACGGAATTGGCTGAAAGATACAATTTAAAGATCAAATTGAATCTACTTTCATACATTCCGACCACTTTCATACCAAAGGAGCATCCTTTGATCGAACAGATCAGAGAAGTTCATAACCATTTAAACATTAAAACTAACTTAGCTCCTTTAGACAAAGACGAGGCATTGATAATTAAATCAGGTATTCCAGCAGTTTCCCTAGGGATAGCAAAAGGTGAGATATTAGATGGCACAGAATACTTCGAAAGAGATGGTGTGATGAAAGGTCTGCATCAAATTTTGATGGTGGTTGATAATGTAACAACAGAAAACTTTGCTGAAGAAGAGATAGACCAGGACATTATAGGAGAAGAAAAAGATTAAACAGAAAGGAAGATCAAAAATGAAGGATAATGTCTTAAAACGTTCTTTTCACCATTCAAAGTTTGAGAACATTAAAGAACTCGTTAAGTTAAAAGAAAAACAAGATGTAAAAATATCCCTTGCCTTTCCTTCTTTAAACGAAGAAAAAACTATTGGTAAAGAGATACTCATTATGAAAACAGAACTTATGGAAAAATATCCCTTATTGGACGAAATTGCTGTAATTGATTCTGGCTCAGAAGATGAAACGGTTTCTATAGCAAAAGAATTCGGTGCAAAAGTTTTTTATTCCAGCGATATTTTACCAAAGTACGGGTTTTACAAAGGAAAAGGAGAAAATTTATGGAAAAGCCTATACGCACTTAATGGCGATATAATCGTATGGGTGGATTCAGATATAGAGAACATACATCCAAAATTCGTATACGGTTTAGTTGGTGCTTTGTTGAATTATCCAGAAATAGGTTACGTCAAGGCCTTTTATGATAGACCCATTGTGGGAAAATCGGCGATGCAACCAACAGGTGGAGGAAGGGTTACCGAATTGGTTGCAAGGCCTTTATTTTCTTTGTTTTACCCGGAGTTATCAACGATAATTCAACCGCTAAGTGGTGAATATGCAGGAAGAAGGGAAATTTTAGAAAAGCTGCCTTTTTTCGTGGGATACGGTGTGGAAATTGCGCATCTCATCGACATAGCTGAAAAATTTGGTAGTGAGATAATAGCTCAAGTCGATCTTGAACTTCGAATTCATGACAATCAACCCTTACACTCACTGAGTAAAATGGCTTTTGAACTCACAAAAGTAGTATTAAAAAGATTGGAAAAATATGGAAAATTAGATTTAAATACCGAATTGACCGATAAACATATAATGATTCAAAAAAAAGAAAATGAGAAGGTATTAGTTCCAACGGAGATACTAAGTGTTGAAAGACCTCCTATGATTACTATCCCAGAGTACAAAGAAAAGTTTTCAAAAGAGGAGAAGGTATGAACAATCTTTACATCTTCCACTACCATTACATAAAAGGCGGAGTTTCAACCGTTGTTAGAAATATCGTAAAATCTCTAAAAGACGCATACAAAATTACTCTCTTTGGTTCAAAAAAAATGGGGATAGATGGGATAGAAGAGGTCTTATCTTACGAAAATGTCAATTTTATTGATTTTCCAGAACTCGGATATATATATTATGACAGCACCGATTATAAAACTTTTCTCGAACTCAAAGAATCGATAAAAAACAAATTGAACAATTATCACGATGAGAGGGCTATATACTGGGCTCATAACTATAATTTAGGCAAAAATCCCGCATTTACAGAAGCGTTTAAAGAATTTATCACAACAAAAAATATCCCCACAATAATTCAAATTCACGACTTTCCTGAATGTGCAAGATGGGAAAACTATTCTTTTATAAGAAAATTCATAAATTCTTCACTGTATCCTATTAGGAAGAATATACAGTATGCTACTATCAATCTATCCGATTACAACAGACTTATAAAATGTGGTATACCTTCAGAAAATGCTTTTTATCTCCCAAATGCTGTTGAATTCACTAAAAATAAAGATAAAATAGATGATATCGACAAAGATGAGGTCATAAATAAACTAAAGAAATTGGGATATAACGTTGATCCCACAAATAAAAACATTTTGTATCCAACAAGAACGATAAGAAGAAAAAATATCTTAGAAGCGGTGCTTATAAATCGCTTATATGGAAAGAGTAATCTCCTTGTCACATTACCAGCTAACTCTGATAAAGAAAGGCCATATGAAAAAGTTGTAAAAGAAACCTTTGAATCTGAAAAAGTTAAGGGAGCTTGGGCTATTTCAGCAAAAGATCCTTCACTTTTTCCATACATTCTGAATATATCTGATCTGTTCTTTTCTTCTTCCGTATTAGAAGGATTTGGAATGATATATTTAGAATCAAAATTCAACGAAAAAAACTTTTTAACGAGAAAATTAGATGTGATAGAAGATTTCAAAAACATAAAAGAAATAAGTTATTACGATAGATTTTTGGTTAGTCTTTCTCCTAAAGAAATAAACAAAGTAAAAGAAAAATACGAAGAACAAATTAACAAGATACCTATTTCCGAAGAGAACAAAAATCATTTAAGACAAGATTTAAACAATAAATTTGATAAAGATTTAATTGATTTTTCATTTCTCCCCGTCGAACTTCAGAAGAAATTCTGTATGGAAGAAGAAGCAAAACTTAATGATTTGAAAGAAATTAACAAAGAAATATTTGATAAAATAGAAATGTTGACTTCCACAAATCACATTGATCAAGGGATAAACTTGGAAGATTTCTCATTGAAGGCGTATAAAAGTAAAATATTTTTATTATTAGATAAAGTACAAGCTAGAGGAAACGCCCCGAAGGGGGTTCAAGGAAGTACAAAGGAAATAGAAGATACAATAATTGACGAAAATATTCTAAAATCCTTTCTAACAATAGATAATATAAGATTACTCTTTTCTTATTGAACAGGATAAAAGAGCGAAGACTTCTTTATCCTTATGGGTAGAGAGCTGAGGAAAAGAATAAAGATTCTTTATCCTTATGGGTAGAAAGCAGGGTAAAAGAATAAAGATTTTTTATCCTTATGGGTGGGCAGCAGGGTAAAGGAATAAAGATTTTCTATCCTTATGGGTGGGGAGCGGGGCGAAGGGGCGCTAACACTACTTAGGAGGCTATTCACATGTATGAAGATATAAAAAACATTCCCACAATTATAATTAACGGTATGTCTAAAGAACAGATACTCAAAATAATGAAAACGATAAAAAATATGGAAAACTTACCTGAAAATATAATTTTTGCTTCCATTACTCCTACAAGTTCTCAATGGACAGTTGAAGAATTAATCAAAGAGTTAAAACAGGAAGACATAGAAATGAAAAAAGTAACAGAAAATCTCAAAAAAGGGGTATACGACAATTACAAAAAAGACAGCAAGTGAAGATAAAACTCTCATCGCCTATGTCGATGGAAGTTATGACGTAGAAACCAAAATATACGGTAGCGGCATAGTATTTCTAGATGGTGAAGAAAAACATTTCTTCTTTTCTGGTAATAACCCAGAATACTCATCTAGCCGAAATGTTGCTGGAGAGATAAGTGCATCCATCTACGCAATGGAATACGCTAAAGAAAAAGGTTACGAAAAGATAATAATAAACCATGATTACATCGGATTAGAGAAATGGTGTAACGGAGAATGGAAGACGAATAAAAAAATAACCATAGCCTATAAAAATTGCTATGATTATTTTAGTAAATTTTTAACGATACAGTTCAATTGGGTAAGGGGACACTCAGGAGACCATTACAACACCTTGGCCGATCAACTAGCGAAAAAAGCATTAGAAAGCAAAAATTTCCGAGATTTAATAACGAAATATCTCCATAAAACCGGTTTGAACTCCTAATTTTTTGAAAAAGCCGAAGGTTTCATGCTGATTTTAAAAAAAGAAAATAAATTCTTCAAAAATCTTTATACTTTCTAAACCATTACCTCTTCAGATTGACTCATAACAAATTTTGTAATCTGGCTTTCTAACTCTAAAAAGCTTTTATCATAAATATTTTTCTCTTCTTCCGAAAGATTTATAGTAAAAACATTTAATATTCTAGAAGGTCTTTGAGACAAAATAACTACTTTATTTCCCAGCATCAATGCCTCTTTTATGTCATGGGTAACCAACAATATTGAAAAATAACTTTTCTTCCACATCTTTTCTATATCTTTTATTATTGATAGTTTAATATTGAGATCCAAAGATGTGAAAGGTTCGTCCATTAGCAAGATCTGTGGCTCAACTAATAAAGATCTGGCAATATTCACCCTTTGTTTCATACCTCCACTTAATTTAGAGGGTAAAAGATTTTCAAAACCTTCTAAACTTATCATACTGATAATCTGTTTAATTTTCTTTTCATCGTCTAAAATTATTTTCAGGTTGTCGTAAACCGTTCTCCATGGCAATAATCGAGGTTCTTGGAAAACGTAACCCATCTTTTCAACAAAGGTTTCAACTGTCCCTTCACTTTGCCTTTCTAATCCTGAAATGATCCTAAAAAAAGTAGTTTTTCCGCAGCCAGATGGCCCCAACAAAACGATTTTTTCACCCTCTTGCAACTCAAGACTCCAGTTATCTATAACCAGAAGATCTCCAAACCTTTTGGTTAAACGATCCACTTTTAGTACATTTT